>JBMOMG010000040.1:0-45463 GCA_049323155.1 Actinomycetota bacterium
CGATCTCGTGCGCCATCAGGTAGCCCGGTGCGCTGTCCGGCAGCACCGGCCGGCCCTGGGTCTCCAGGGCGTACCCGATGTTGAGCCGGTCGACGATCATCCCCGAGCTGGCGAACGGGTACCTGCCGAAGGTGCGCTGCATGAGGTCGACGATCTGGCCGAGCTCGCGTCGGGCGCGCGGCTGCTGCTGGAGACCGGCGTCGATGAAGGTGAGCAGCGGGATGCCGCTCGGCGTCCGGTCGCGGTACATCCGGTAGCGCCCGATGGACACGGTGGTGAGGTACGGCGCCATCGGCCGGTCCTCGCGCCAGTGCCACACGGTGCGGTGCCTGCCGACCTCGCGGCGGGCGAGCCGGCCGTTCGACACCGCCTTGAGCCGGTTGGGCACGTCGACGGAGATCGCGTAGGTGGCCTTGTCGCGGATCGTGTTGTTCACCGGGTACCACGTCTCCGAGCCGAACGGCTCCGAGAGCGCCGTCGCTCCGTCCTTCGTCCCGATCCAGCCGGTCGGACCGAGCTGGCGGTGCCGGTACGGCGTCGGCTTCCCCTGGTAGCGGATCACGGTGGTGAACCGCTTGCCCCTGCCGATCGGCGCCGCAGGCGTGACGGTCAGCTCGAACCCGTCGCGCGACCACCTCGCCCTGGTGCCGTCGACGCGGACCGAGCGCACGCTCAGGCCCTCGAGCTCGAGGTTGAACGCCGACAGCTCCTGGGTGGCCCGAGCGCGTACGGCGGTCCGCGCCCCGATGCTGCGGGAGGCGGCACGCCAGCGCAGGTCGATGTCGTAGTGCTCGACGTCGTAGCCGCCGTTGCCGCGATCGGGGATCACGGAGTCGCGCGAGGTGGTCGCCCCGGCGGTCGCGCCGCTCGCCTCACGGGCCTGGACCGGCATCGGGGACAGGGCAAGGCCGGTCACCGTGAGCAGGCTGAGGACCAGGGACCCGAGAGAAGTACGCATCCGGGCCAGGGTAGCCGCGCTGCGGCCCCGGCGCTGACGTCTCGGCACACGTGAGCAACCCCACGACCTGCCGCCCGGCGCCAGGTGGAGTCGCGGCACCCCAGCCGCCAAGATAGGGCGCGTGCCGGAGACCAGAGAGATCTACAAGACCCTCGACCTGTGCCTGCGCATCGGCGAGGTGCTGCTGGCTTCGGGTGCCGGTGCCGCCGACGTCACGGCCACGATGCTCTCGGTCGCGCATGGGCTCGGGCTGCGCAACGCCGACGTCGACGTCACGTTCACCGCGTTGTCGATGAGCTACCAGACCAGCTTCGACGAGCCGGCGCTGATGCAGGTGCGCAACGTGCGGCACCGCGACATCGACTACCACGACCTGACCGAGGTCAACTTCATCATCAACGACGTGCTGACCGGTGAGATCGACCGGGACGAGGCGCGCCAACGGCTGGCCCAGATCGTCTCCTCCGGGCACATGCTTCCCAGGTGGGCGGTGACCATCGGGTGGGGGCTGACCGGCGCCGGGGTGGCGCTGCTGCTCGGTGGCGACCTGATCGTCGTGGGCATCGCGTTCCTTGCCGCGGTGGGCATCGACCAGCTGAAGAAGCAGATGTCGAAGCGTCGGCTGCCGACCTTCTACCAGCAGGTCGCCGGCGGCCTGCTCGCGACGCTGCTCGCAGTGGGGACCGCGGCGACCGAGCTCGAGGTCGACCCGTCGATGGTGGTCACCGCGAGCATCATCATGCTGCTCGCGGGGATCGGCTTCATGGGTGCGATCCAGGACGCGCTGACCGGCTTCTACATCACCGCCGGCGCGCGTGTGATCGAGGCGCTCCTGGCCACCGCGGGCATCATCGCCGGGGTGAGCGGGGGACTGACCGTCGGCGCGATGCTCGACGTCGACCTCACCTCGCTGCAACCCGGCGCCGCCGGCTGGCAGGCGCTGCCGGTGGTGACCTTCGGGGCCGGGCTGTGTGCTGCTGCGTTCGCGTTCGCCTCCTACGCGCCGTTCCGCTCGCTGCTGCCGATCGCGGTGATCGCCGCCGGGGGAGAGGCGGTCTGGTACCTGCTCTACGTCCAGGACGCCGGCCCGGCCTGGTCGGCGGCGTCCGCGGCGATCCTGATCGGCGTGGTCAGCTACTCCGTCGCCGGCCGGGTGCGGGTCCCGCCGCTGGTCGTGGTGGTCCCGGCGATCGTGCCGCTGCTGCCCGGTCTGTCGATCTACCGGGCGCTGTCGCTGATGTCGGTGGGAGACAGCTACGGGATCGTCGCGCTGGTCACGGCAGCGGGCATCGCGATCGCACTCGCCTCGGGGGTCATCCTCGGCGAGTACATCGCCCAGCCGCTCAAGCGCGAGGCACGTCGCCTCGAGGACCGGCTCGCCGGCCCCCGGCTGGTCGGGCCGCTGCGCGCCCGCGCGGTGAAGCGGCAGGGCAGCTGAGGCCGCGTCACGGCAGCACGGCCAGAGCGTGCTGCTCGCCGGTGCTGGTGTCGATCACCGCAGCCCGGTCCGCCGTGGCCACGACCGGGAGCACCTCGAAGACCGACGCGGCGATGACCGGCAGCCGCTCCAGCGTGGTCCGCGGCGCCAGCGTGCAGTGGGGGACCCAGACGCCGGGGCGGTAGTGCTGGTGCAGGTCCGCACCGGTCGACTCGACCGCCTCGAGCACTCGTTCCTGGCGGCGTGCGATGTCGGAGGTGACCGCCGGGACCAGCCAGGTCCGGCTGCGCCGGAACATCCCGATCGCGTCGAAGTGCAGCGTGATCGGCCCGCTGTCGGGGAGCCGCTCGAGCGCCTCGCGCACCGCCGGCAGGTCGAAGCCGCGCAGCACCGCGTAGGACAGGTGCGGCACGTGCAGGCCGTGCGTGTGGCTGAGCAACGTGGGGACGCCGACGTCCTCCAGTCGCAGCCAGAGGCGGCGGATCGTCAGGTCGCTCCGGGAATCGAAGAGCAGGCACACCGCCAGCGCCACGACCTCACCCCAGCACGTCGAAGGACCGGGCCGCCGACGGTGCGGTCTCGTGGACCTCCACCCGGTCCACCCGGGCCCGCGGCGGCCCCTGCCGGCACCAGGCGACCAGTCGTTCCACCGCAGCCCCCGCCCCCTCGAAGCGGGCGGCCACCGAACCGTCCGGCTGGTTGCGGACCCAGCCGGCCACGCCCTCACGCTCGGCCTCCCGCCGGCACGAGTCCCGGAAAAAGACCCCTTGCACGTGGCCGTGGACGACCACTTCTCGGGCCACCGTCTCGGGGTTCGCGGGGTGCTCCACCATCTCGTCAGGGTAGCCGCGGCGGGCGGCGCGAACGGGTCAGCCCTGCTTCTTCTCCGTGGGCTGCTCGTCGGGGTAGCTGTCGGCCTTGACCGCGCCGCGCTGCCCGATCGGTTCCGCCGGCCCGGTGGTGGTGTCCTTCACGGTCTGCTGCTCGGACTCGGCGTTGATCTCCGCGCCGAGGAGCACGATGTAGGCGGTGATCCACAGCCACAGCATGAGGACCGCGACACCGGCCAGAGCGCCGTACGTCTTGCTGTAGCTGCCGAAGTTGTCGACGTACACCGAGAAGCCGACCGAGGCGACCAGCCAGATCACCGTCGCGACCGTCGCGCCGACCGAGACCCACCGGAGCTTGGGCGCGTCACGGTCGGGGGCGTAGCGGTAGAGCACCGCCAGCGCCACCGTCACCGCGAGGACCAGGCCGACCCAGCGCACGCCCTGCAGCAGCCAGTGCAGCGGCCCGTCGGGGATGAAGGCGTCCAGCACGGCGGGTGCCACGGCGATCAGGCCGATCGCGATCGTGGCGAACAGGATCGCGCCGAGGGTCAGTCCCAGGGCCAGCAGCTTGCGCTTGACGAAGCCGCGGGTCTCCTCCTCGTCGTAGGCGACGTTGACCGCGGTGATGATGTTGCCCACGCCGCCGGAGGCGCTCCACAGCGCCAGCGCCAGCGCGATGATCAGGCCGAGGCCGAGCGACTGCTCGGGCTGCTCGGCGATCGCCTTCATCTGGTCGGTGATGATGCTCGCGGCATCCTTGGGCAGCGCCTCGGTGACCGCCTCGGTCTGCCGCGTGACCGTCTGCGGGTCGGCCCAGAGACCGTAGAGCGTGACGGCGGCGATCATCGCCGGGAACAGCGAGAGGAAGGTGTAGAAGGCCACCCCCGCCGCCAGCAGCGGGACCTGGTCCAGCTTGGCCTCGGCCCAGGCCCGCTTGGTGACCTGGAACCAGCCCTTGGCCGGGATCTGCTTGGGCTCCTCGGCGTTGGCGCCGGGGTACTCGTGCTCGAGCGTGCTCGCGTGCTTCGCCATGCTCGACCGGTACCCCGGTCGCCGCCGACCTAACCGGGGTGTGACAGCGGCGTCCCCCGGCTCACTTCGGGGAGCTCAGTGGCTTGGGGCCGATCCGCTTCGACAGCTTGGCCACGGTGTTCTGGTAGCCGGCACCGACCAGGCGCACGTAGGCGTCGAGGAACTTCGCGTCCTTGCCGACGACCACGCGCGGGCGGTTCCTCAGCACGCCGTCGACGATCGTCGCCGCTGCGTCCTCGGCGGTCGTCTTGGCCAGCTTCCGGTCGAACGTGGCGGCCACGGTCTGTGGGTCGTGGCTGGCGGTGGTGCGCGCGTTGCGGGCGATCGCGGTCTTGATCCCACCGGGGTGGACGGTGGTGACCTGCACCGGGTGCCTGGCGATCATCAGCTCCATGCGCAGCGCCTCGCTGAACCCGCGGACGGCGAACTTCGAGGCGTTGTACGCCGTCTGCCCCGGCATCCCCATCAGGCCGAACAGGCTGGAGATGTTCACCAGGTGCCCGTCGCCACTGGCGATCAGGTGCGGCAGGAACTCCTTCGAGCCGTGCACCACGCCCCAGAAGTTGATGCTCATGATCCACTCGAGCTCTTCGTAGGACATCTCCTCGAAGTCCCCGTGGAGCGCGACGCCGGCGTTGTTGAAGACCGCGTTGACCCGGCCGAGGTCCGCGGCCACCGAGGCGGCGTAGTCGGCCATCGCGGCGCGGTCGCTGACGTCGAGCTTCTCCGTGTGGACCTCACGGGCATGCCGTGCGGTGCAGCGCTCCGCCGTCTCCAGCAGCCCGACCTCGTCCTTGTCCGACAGCGCGAGCACCGCCCCGCGGGCGGCCAGGTTGAGCGCGAGCTCCCGGCCGATGCCCGAGCCCGCGCCGGTGATCACGGCGACCTTGCCGTCGAAAGTCCTCATGCGTCCTGTCCTACCTTCTGCGTCGGGGTCGTGCCTGCGGTCACGGGGGCGTGGCGTACGTCGTACTGCTCGACGTCGAACCTACGCGTCAGCTGGCGGAACTTGAACGTGGTCCGCGGCCACAAGGTGACGTTGCGGCCGTGGGCGTCGAGGTACCAGCTCGAGCAGCCACCGGCGCTCCAGACGGTCCGCTTCATACGCCGCTGGATGTCGCGGTTCCACCGCTCCTGCGCCCGCGGCTTCGGCTCGGCGGCGGTGATCCCGCGCGCCTCCATCGTGCGCAGGGCGTCGAGCACGTAGGCGATCTGCGACTCGATCATGAACACCATGCTGGAGTGGCCCAGGCCGGTGTTGGGGCCGACGATGAAGAACAGGTTCGGGAAGCCGTGCGTGGTCGCGCCCTTGTAGGCCGACATCCCCTCGCGCTCCCACTGCGCGGCCAACGTCTCGCCGTTGCGGCCGGTGATGTGCTCGGCGATCGGCAGGTCGGTGGTGTGGAAGCCGGTGGCGACGACCAGCGCGTCGATCTCCCGCTCGACGCCGTCCCGGGTGACGATCGCGTTGCCGGTGACCTTGTCGATCCCCTCGGTGACCAGGTCGACGTTGTCCCGGGCGAGCGCGGGGTACCAGTCGTTGGAGATCAGGATCCGCTTGCAGCCGATCTCGAAGGTCGGGGTGACCTTCGCCCGGAGCTCCGGGTCGGAGATCCCCCTGCTGATGTTGGCCAACGAAGCCTTCTTGGCAGGCGCGGCGATCTTCGGGTTGATCGTGAATGCGGGCACGAAGGTCTCGCGTCCCCAGTAGATCGCCGAGCGGTAGAGCCGCTGCACACCGGGCACCTTGTGAAAGGCCAGCCGCTCCAGCGGCGTGTAGGCCCGGTCGCGACGCGGCATCACCCAGGGCGCGGTGCGCTGGTAGACGTCGAGGTGGGCCACCTGCTTGGCGATCTCGGGCACGATCTGGATCGCCGAGGCGCCGGTGCCGATGACGGCGACGCGCTTGCCGGTCAGGTCGTAGTCGTGGTTCCAGCGCGCCGAGTGGAACACCTCGCCCTGGAACGTCTCGATACCGGCGATGTCGGGCATCTTCGGGTCCGACAGCGCGCCGGCGGCCGAGACCAGCACCTCGGCGGTCACCGTGCCGGCGCTGGTGCGCACGCGCCACCGGTGCGCTTCGTCGTCCCAGGTGGCCTCCTCGACGGTCGTGTCGAAGCGGAACCGGTCCATCACGCTCGACTTCGCGGCGACGCGCTGAAGGTAGGCCTGGATCTCCGGCTGCGGGGAGAAGGAGCGCGACCAGTCGGGGTTGGGGGCGAAGGAGAACGAGTAGAGCTGGGAGGGCACGTCGCAGGCCGCCCCGGGATAGGTGTTGTCGCGCCAGGTCCCGCCGACGTCCGAGCCACGCTCGACGACGAGGAAGTCGCCGATGCCGTGCTCCTCGAGCTTGATCGCCAGGCCGAGGCCGCCGAAGCCGGCGCCGATCACGAGCACCCTGGTGTGCGCCGGGAGGGCCCGTCGGGCGCTGGCGCGGGCGGTGGTGGTGTCCATGACCGGTGACCATACCGACGGTATTGAACACGGGTCAATAGTGTTGTTGAAAGAAGTTCAGTAGAGTGCGCACATGAGCCACCCCCGCGTCCGGCTCAACCCGGACACCCGCCGCGAGCAGCTGCTGGACCTCGGCATCGAGCTGCTCACGACCAGGTCCCTCGACGAGCTGTCGATCGACCTGCTCGCCGAGGAGGCGGGGATCTCCCGGGGCCTGCTGTACCACTACTTCCGCAACAAGCAGGAGTTCCACCGGGCCGTCGTCCGCCGGGCCACCGACGAGATGCTCGCGGTGACCACGCCCGACCCCGAGCTCGACGCGCTTACCCGGCTCTCGGCCGGGCTCGCCGCCTACGTGGACTACGTGGAGGCCAACTTCGAGCCGTTCACCTCGCTGGTGCGCGGCGCCGCGAGCGGAGACCGGTTCCTCCGCGAGATCTACGAGGACGCCCGCAACGCGTTGACCGGACGGATCTTCGAGAGCGTGGGGGAGCTGGGGCTCAGCGACTCGCCGGCCACCCGGCTGCTGGTCAACGGCTGGGCCGCGATGGTCGAGGAGTCGGTGATCACCTGGGTGCAGGAGCGGCAGATCTCCCGCGAGGAGCTGCTCAGGCTGCTGGCCGCCGCACTGCCGGCCGTGCTCGCTCAGACCGCGCCCTCGTAGGCCTCGGCGACCCAGCCGGCCACCTCGTCGTCGAGCTCCGCGACGTCGTGGACCTCCAGGTGGTGCATCCACCGGCGCCCGGTCACCCGCACCACCTGCTTCCAACGCGTGCTGCCGTCGCGTCGGCCGAGGGCGATCGACACCACCACCTGCGCGGCGGGGGCGCGCAGGTACCTCCCGGGCAGCCACACCCAGCAGAAGCCGGTGCGTCGGCGGAAGCCGACCTGGCTCCGGGTCACCCGGGCGGTGGCGGGTCCCGCTCCGTCCACGACGCCGGCGAGCACGTCGTACACGTCCTGTCCGAGCGGCACGTCGGCGAAGAACTCCGCCACCGCGTCGCCGCCCGGCTCGACCTCCACCACGTCCCCATCATCCCTGGCGCTGCGGCCGCATGCGGCGCGATGCTGTGGGCACACCCGAGAGACACCGCAGGCCCCACGCCGACCCAGGAGGAGACATGCGCTTCGGATACTTCCTCTCCGCCGAGGAGTACACCCCGCAGGAGCTCGTCGAGCAGGCCCGGCTGGCCGAGGAAGCCGGGTTCGACGCGCTCTGGATCAGCGACCACTACCACCCGTGGAACAACGAGCAGGGCCAGAGCCCGTTCGTGTGGTCGGTGATCGGCGCGATCTCCCAGGTCTGCGACCTCCCGGTCACGACGGCGGTGACCTGCCCGACCGTGCGCACGCATCCGGCGATCATCGCGCAGGCGGCGGCGACCAGCGCGGTGCTGCTCGACGGCAAGTACACCCTCGGCGTGGGTTCGGGTGAGGCGCTCAACGAGCACATCCTCGGGGACGCGTGGCCGACCGCCGACGTACGGCTGGCGATGCTCGAGGAGGCCGTCGACGTGATCCGCAAGCTGTTCACGGGGGAGACCGTGACGCACGGCGGGGAGTTCTACACCGTCGACACCGCACGGATCTACACCCTCCCTGCGCAGCCCCCGCCGATCTACGTCTCCGGGTTCGGTCCGAAGGCCGCCGAGCTGGCCGGCCGGATCGGGGACGGCTACATCAACACCGCTCCCGACGAGGACCTGCTGAAGCTGTTCAAGGAGAAGTCGGGAGGCAAGCCGGCGCAGGCGGGCGTCAAGGTCGCCTACGCCGAGACCGAGGAGGAGGGCGTCGAGCACGCCCACCGGCTGTGGGCCAACGCCGGGCTGCCGGGCGAGCTGGCCCAGGTGCTGCCCAGCCCGCAGCACTTCGAGCAGGCCTCCCAGCTGGTCACCAAGGAGATGACCGCCGACTCGGTGGTGTGCGGCCCGGACCTCGAGCGGCACGTCGACACGTTCGCGCCGTACGTCGACGCCGGGTACGACGAGGTGTACGTCGCCAACATGGGGCCGAACTACCGGCAGATGATCAAGGCCTACGGCGAGAAGGTGCTCCCCGCGCTGCGCAGCGGAGCCGACTGACTCGGCCGGAGTGTCGTCCCCACGATCGCTGTGCGCCGGGCGTCAGTGGAACGAGCAGCGCATCACCCGGGCACGCAGGAACACGCCCTCGGCCCAGCGGTCGGTGCCGAAGTGCCAGCCCGCGACGATCTCGGTCGGCACCAGGTAGCCGTCGTAGCGCCGCTCCTCGCCGAGCACCGCACCGAACCGGTAGTTGCCGAACGGCCGGCCCGGCGGCGTGCCCCACCGGTCCATCTCGACCTGGCGCAGCCGGCCGACCGGGTCGACGTCGACGGTCACCGAGTGCTCGACCCCGTCGACGGACAGGTGGGCGATCGCGTGCCGGTAGTCCACCGGCTCCCACCGGACCCCCGGGTCCAACGCCGCGGCCGGGGCCGCCACGAGGATCTCGGCGACATGGCGACCGCGTGCGCTGCGGGTGACCTCGTCGCCGGACTGGGACATCACCCGGATCCGTCGCAGGGCCCGCCAGCACATCTGTCCGGTGCCGTGGGTGTAGCGGTCGAACCCGGTGATCGGCACGGGGCCGAGCCGGGCGGTGGCGGCCCAGACGAAGCCGTCCTCGAGCCGGGCCCGCTGGCGGGAGACGAACACCCGCCAGTCGCGGCCGAGCCGGACGTGGCCGTGCGCCTCCACGTGGACGCCGGTGAGCAGCGACGTGCCGGGGCTGATCGCATGGACCAGCCAGCGGCGCACCGGATCGGGCAGCTCCTCGGTCAGCGCCGCGTCGAACACCCGGAAGCCGTCGGTCGACTCGGCGAGCTCGTGCCAGTCGCCGGCCGGGACGCCCACCGGGACCGGCCGCAGCCGGCGCCGCCGGGGCCGCACGAGGTGCGCGAGCCACGCCCCGGTGACCAGCGCGACCACGCTCGCCATGGCCAGCCCGCCCACCCCCGCGACCAGTACGACGGTCACCGCCGACTGGCCTTCCCGCCAGAGCGGGGTGGTGATCGCCGCGAGGACACCGAGGCCGAGCAGCCACGCGGCGGCGTTGACGGGCATCCAGGTGCGTGAACGGGCGACGTGGTGGCGCAGCACGGTCCACTGCGCGAGGCCGATCGAGGCCAGCAGGCCGGCGGCGAGGAGCACGCCGATCGGCACGGTGACCCACGGCGACCACCCCTTCCACAGCGGGTGGAACGAGCTCGGCAGCATCCCGATGAACCAGGCCGCGGCGGCACCGAGCGACGTGGCGCCGACCCAGGCGGGCCGGTGGAAGCCGAAGAACTCCCTGCCGAGCACCTGCGCCTGGGCGGCGCCCAGGATCAGGCCCTCGACGGCGCCGGCGAGGACCATCACGCTCATCGTGAACATCGGGTACAGCTCGAAGGCGAACACCGCGACGACGGCCACGAGGAGGAACCCCACGGTCTCGCCGACCAGGGTGGCGACCGCCCAGTTGCGGCGGAGCACCCGCGGGCCCTGGCTGAACGCTCGCACCAGGTCGAGCTCGGGCTGGCTGCTGCGGACTCGGGACAGGGACACGGTCGCTCAGCTCGCGAGCGCCGGGGTCCGTCCGGCTCCCACCGTGACCACCGGGCACGTCAGCCGCTCCGACAGGTACGCCGCGAGCCCGTGCCGCCGGCCGTTCTGGGGCACGCCGAGGACCACCATGCGGGCGTTCGCGCCGGCCTGCGCGAGCGCCTCCTCGACGGAGGCGTCGGGGGTCTGCACCATCACGGGCACGTTGGTCGGGGAGTCTCCCAGGACCTCCACGACCCACGACTGGGTGCGGTACCTCGCGTCACGGCGGGCCCGGTCCAGGTCCCGCTCGAGGGCGAGGTCGGCACGACCCTGGACGTCGAAGGCGTGCACGACCACGACCGCGCAGTCGGCGTGACGGGAGGCCTCCTCGACGGCCCACCGCAGGGCTGCGGTGGCCGAGGGCGTGGTGTCCCCCCCGACGACGATGCGTCTCCTGGTCGTCATGTCCCTGTCTCCTCGCCGCCGACCGCACTCGCCGTTCCCGATGCCCGGCGCTCAACGTGAGTGGCTTCGTTACTCGCAAGCGTGGCAGTGGCCGGCGCTGCGGAGCAGGGCGTAACGGACGAACCCCGCAGGACCTTCGACCCGTGCCCAGGGCCCGCGCGGCCCGCATCATGGAGTCGGTGGGGCGGGAGCACGAGAGCCTCCGCAGCGATGAGGAAGGGTCCCCATGAACGAGCCCGTGGAGCTCACCGTCGAGGAATGCCTCGAGCTGCTGCACAGCGGCGTGCTCGGTCGCGTAGCACTGTCCACCCCGATGGGGCCGCGGATCGTCCCGGTCAACTACGCGATGTACGACGACGCGATCGTGTTTCGAACCACGCCCTACAGCGAGCTGGGCACCTACGGCTGGAACACCGACCTCGCCTTCGAGATCGACCACATCGACTACGACAAGCACCAGGGCTGGAGCGTCGTGGCGATCGGCCGGGCCGGTCTGATCGAGGACCCCGACGAGCTCAACGACCTGCGCGCGCACGTCGACCCGACGCCGTGGGCCGGTGGACGGCGGCACCTCTACATCCGCCTGGTCTGGCGGGACCTGACCGGCCGGAGGATCGGCTCGGACTGGAGCCGCAGCACCATGATGCCTGTGCAGCAGACGCTCTGACTCTAGGCTGGTCGGCATGACCGACCACGGCCAGATCAACGACACGCTCGAACGCGACGTCCTGGAGCTCCCCGCGAACGCGCGAGCCCTGCTCGACGCGGTCGTCGCGATCTCCTCCGACCTCGACCTGCACAGTGTGCTCAAGCGGATCGTGACGTCGGCGTGCGAGATCACCGAGGCCAGGTACGGCGCGTTGGGGGTGATCGGTCACGGCGGCGGGCTGGTGGACTTCATCACGCACGGCGTCGACGAGGAGGAGCACCACAAGATCGGGCACCTGCCGCGCGGGCACGGCATCCTCGGTCTGCTGATCGAGCACCCCGAGCCGATCCGCCTCAAGCACCTCAAGGACCACCCGCAGTCCTACGGGTTCCCGCCGAACCACCCGCCGATGGACTCCTTCCTCGGCGTGCCGGTGCGGATCCGCGGCACCGTGTTCGGCAACCTCTACCTCACCGAGAAGGAGGGCGGCGGGGAGTTCACCGACCAGGACGAGCAGCTGGTGATGGCGCTGGCGTCGGCGGCCGGCTTCGTGATCGAGAACGCCCGTGACTACGCCCAGAGCGAGCGCCGGCGGCAGTGGCTCGAGGCGACCGCGCAGATCAACGACGCCCTGCAGCCGCCGGTGCGGCTCGACGACGCCCTGCGGCAGATCGCGATCGGCGCGCGGCGGGTCTCCGGGGCGTCCGCGGTGGCCGTCGTACGACGGGCGGGGGACGCCGGCCACGAGATCTCGGCCTGGGACGGCCGTCGCAGCGAGGACCTCGCCCCGCTGGTCCGCTCCCTCGAGGAGCACCTGACCGGGGCCGAGGAGGAGGCCACGGTGATGGTCATCCCGCAGGGGGCCGAGCGCACCCTCGTGCTCGTACCGCTGCGGGCGCACCTGGCCCCGGACGGCGTGCTGCTGGTGGTCCTCGACGGGGGCCGGGGTTCGCTGGAGAGCGACGAGGCCGAGCTGCTCGCCTCGTTCGCCGACCAGGCGTCGCTGGCACTGGACCGGGCGCAGGCGATCTCCGACCGGCAGGAGCTGATGCTGGTCTCCGACCGCGACCGGATCGCCCGCGACCTGCACGACCTGGTCATCCAGCGGCTGTTCGCCACCGGCCTGCAGCTGCAGGGCGCGCGGCGGATCGCGCTCAGCGAGGAGGTCAAGGAGCGGCTCGACAGCGCCGTGGCCGACCTCGACGTCACGATCCGTGACATCCGGTCCACGATCTTCGAGCTGCAGCACGGACATGAGCTCTCCTTGCGCGCCGACGTGCGTGGCCTGGCCAAGGAGTACGTGCCGGTGCTGGGCTTCACCCCGATGGTGCGCACCTCGGGTCCGCTCGACACCGCGGTGCCCAAGCACATCGCCGAGCAGCTCCTCGCGGTGCTGCGCGAGGCGCTGTCCAACGTCGCCAGGCACGCACAGGCCGACGCCGCCGTCGTCGAGGTGGAGGCCCGCGACAACGAGGTGATGCTGCGGGTCGCCGACAACGGCAAGGGTCTGCCCTCGGACCGCCACGAGAGCGGCCTGCGCAACGCGCGCAGGCGGGCCGCGGACAACGGCGGCAAGCTGCGGCTGCTGCCGGAGGAGCCGCACGGCACCGTCCTGGAGTGGACGGTCCCGCTGAGCTGACCGCTAGCCCGCTGCCTCGGCCGCGCCGTCGCCGGGTTCGCCCGAGGGGACGACGAGGACCGGGCACTCGGCGTAGTGCAGCACCGCGCGCGCCACCGACCCGACCGCGAAGCCACCGAACAGGCCCGTCGCGTGGCGGCCGAGCACGACGAGCTGTGCCTCCTCGGCGGCCTCGAGGATCGCCGTCGCCGGGTGTCGGTGCACGCGCATCGGGCGGACCACGACCTCGGGGTAGTGCCTGCGCCATGCGGCGAGCAGTGCGTCGAAGCGGACCTCGCCGTCACGCTCGTGGGCGGCGACCGCCCCGGTCACGACGTCGGCGTCCCAGGAGAACACGGTCGGAGCCTCCCAGCCGTGCACGGCGACCAGCGGTACGCCGAGACGCCGCGCGCGACGGAAGGCCAGGTGGACCGGGTGGGTGCCCGGCTTGAACGGGTCGACGCCGAGCACGACCGGACGGCCCTCGCGCGCGGACTGGTCCCACCGGTCCGGCACGATCGCGACCGGCACGGGACTGCGACCGGCCAGCGCGATCGACGTCGAGCCGACCAGCAGCCGGGCGAACCCACCCAGGCCGCGCTTGCCGACCACGACCAGCCGGGCTCCGGCCCCACGGTCCAGCAGGACCTCCAGCGGCGCGCCGGTGACCGCGTGGGTCTCCACGGCCTGCTCGGGCACCAGCTGCCGCACGTCGGCGCGGACCCGCTCCAGCATCGCCGGCACCCCGGTGCGGGGCTTCGTGGCGCCCGGACGCGGCGGGGGAACGACGTGGTCGTGGAGCGCGGTGACCAGGTCGAGCCCGCAGCCGAGCGCCGCGGCCTCGCGTGCTGCCCAGGCCACGGCGCTGCGGTTGCGCTCCGACCCGTCGACCGCGACGACGATCGGCTTGTGGGCTGCTTCCCACTCGTCGATCGTCGTCATCGGTGCCTCGACGGTGCTCGGAGGTGGTGGTCGGCGGTCACCGGAGGACGGGGTACTCCCGGACCAGGTGGCTGCGGGCCCATGCCTTGCCGGCACCCCAGGTGTCCCCGGAGAGGGTGAGCGCCAGGACCACGACGGTGATCGCACCGGCGAGGTGGTCGTCGATGATCGGGTTGTTCTCCAGCGGGAGGGAGGCGGCGTACATCAGCAGGTACAGCAGGGCGCCGGAGACGGCGGCGATCCGCATCCCGATGCCGAGCATGAGCGCGACGCCGATGCCGAGGAGGCCGATCATGAACAGCCAGTCGGCCCAGGCGGCGCCGGCGAAGCTGCTGAAGAAGCCGTGCATCCACTTGCCGTCGGTGCCGAACTTCAAGAAGCCCTCGGTCGGGCTTCCACCGTTGATCCACGCGGCGTCACCGAACCGGTCGAGGGTCTCCTCGCCGGTCTCGGGGTTGGTCGTGTAGCCGGTGTGGAAGCCGAGCGCGAGGAGCTTGTCGAAGAACGCCCACAAGAAGGTGAAGCCGAAGCCGAGCCGAAGCACGGCGAGCGCCTTGCGGGCCGCCGAGGAGCGCACAACCTCGGGTTCGTAGACGACGTCTTCGACCGCAGGTACTGGGTGGTGATGCAAGGTGACCATCTCGAGATCCTTTCGTTGCGAAGGTGGCTCTTGTTTTCGGAACTCTCGTTCCTGACGCTCACCAGCATCAGGCCGCCCGTGGGCGCCGGGAGAGTGCCGAGGGACATGACCTACCGGGCCCAAGGTCCCGCCACCCGAACGACCTATCCGGCCCGCCGACGCAGGAGCCAGAGGCGGTAGCCCGCCCCGACCACGAGGACCAGGAGGCCGCCGAGGAGGGAGCCGAGCGGCACGGCCAGCGCCAGCACCAGGCACCCTGCGGCGCCGAGGACCTGGAGCCACCGGGGGTAGCGACGGTGCTCGGGCTCCTGGGTGAAGGCGGCGAGGTTGGCCACCAGGTAGTACAGCAGCACGCCGAACGCGGAGAACCCGATCGCCCCGCGGAGGTCGACGGTGAGCACCAGGACCCCGACGGCGGCCGCCACCGCCACCTCGGCGTGGTGCGGCACGCGGAACCGCGGGTGCACCGCGGCCAGCCAGGCGGGCAGGTCTCCGGTGCGTGCCATGGCCAGCGTGGTCCGGCCGACGCCGGCGACCAGCGCGAGCAGCGCCCCCGACGCGGCCACCGCGGCGCCCACCCGGACCACCATGCCGGCCCAGGCCGAGCCGGTCGTGGCGACCGCCGCTGCGAGGGGTGCGGACGCGTCCGCGGTCCCGTCGGCGCCCAGGACGGCCAGGACGGTCACCCCGACCGCGGCGTAGACGACGACCGTGAGGCTCAGCGCCACGGTGATCGCCCGGGGGATGGTCCGGGCCGGGTCGCGCACCTCCTCGGCCAGGGTGGCGATCCGGGCGTAGCCGGCGAAGGCGAAGAACAGCAGCGCTGCGGCCTGCAGCACGCCGTAGAGGTCCACCTCGGACGGCGGCAGCTCGAGGCGGCCGAGGGACGGGTCACCGCCGGCGAGCGCGGCGGTGACGCCTGTCGCCAGCGCGACCAGCACGACGCCGACGAGGATCCGGGTCAGCTGGGCGGTGCGGGTGATCCCGCGGTAGTTCACCGCGGCTATCCCCGCGACGACCGCGAGCGCGGCAGGCTTCTGCAGCGTCGGGGGAGCGGCGTACGCGGCGAACGTGAGCGCCATCGCCGCCAGGCTCGCGGTCTTGCCCACCACGAACCCCCAGCCGGCGAGGAAGCCCCACCATGGGCCGAGCCGCTCGCGGCCGTACAGGTAGGTCCCGCCCGAGGCGGGGTACTGCGCGGCGAGCTGGGCCGAGGAGGTCGCGTTGGCGTAGGCGACCCCGGCGGCGACCAGCAGGCCGGCCAGCAGCAGTGAGCCCGCCGCCTCGGCGGCAGGGGCGAAGGCCGCGAACACGCCCGCGCCGATCATCGAGCCGAGGCCGATGAGCACGGCGTCGCCGCTGCCGAGGCGGCGACGGAGGGCGGGCTGTCCGCTCACCGCAAGCCGGGGTGCGGGGTCAGCGCAGCAGCTTGGCGGCCAGCACGGCGGCCTGGGTGCGCCGCTCGAGGCCGAGCTTGGCCAGGATGCTGGAGACGTAGTTCTTCACGGTCTTCTCGGCGAGGAACAACCGCTCGCCGATCTGCCGGTTCGTGAGCCCCTCCGCGATCAGACCCAGGATCTTGCGCTCCTGCTCGGTCAGCGTCGCCAGCTCCTCGTTGACCTCCGGGCCCTTGCGGACCCGCTCGAGCACCCGGGCGGTCAGCGTGGGGTCGAGCAGCGACTGTCCCGCCGCCACCCGCCGCACGCCGTCGATGAGGTCGTTGCCCGCGATCTGCTTGAGCACGTAGCCGGCCGCACCGGCGAGGATCGCCGCGAACAGCGCCTCGTCGTCGTCGTAGCTGGTGAGGATCAGCGCCTTGATGTTCGGGTCGATCGACCGCACCTCGCGGCACACGTCGATGCCGCTGCCGTCGGGCAGCCGCCCGTCGAGGACGGCCACGTCGGGGCGGAGGGCCGGGATCCGGGCGATCGCCTCCTTGACCGAACCGGACTCACCCACCACCTCGATGTCGCCCTCGCTCTCGAGGAGGTCGTGCAGGCCTCGGCGGACGACCTCGTGGTCGTCGAGCAGGAAGACGCGGATGGGGGTGTTTGCCATGGTGCTTTTCTACCCTGCCGGACTCGTGAATGCACGTCAGGCAGGGCCGAAGGTCCCGAACGTGGCGGTCCGTGTGCTCTGTCGAGGGTGCACGGCACTGGTGAGCCTGTACGCATGGACATGTCAGTCGTGCACGGCTCGGTCGTCGTCGGTGTCGACGGGTCCGAGCCCGCCGCTGCCGCGCTCGACTGGGCAGTGCGGCACGCCGCACTCGTGGGCCGGCCGCTGACCGTCGTACACGCCTGCGGGCTGCCGGGAGCGATGCAGGACTTCGAGGACGTCGTGGCCAACGAGCGCGGACTGCGCTCGGTCGGGCGGTCGATCGCCCGGGAGGCGGTCGCCGACGCGCGGCTGGCCGACCCCACGATCGGGGTCGAGAGCGTGGTCACGATGGGCCACCCCGATGCGGTCCTGGTCGAGGCGTCCGAGACCGCCGACGTCGTCGTGGTCGGCGCGCGTGGCCGCGGCACCGTCGCCAGCGCGCTGCTCGGCTCCGTCAGCGCGTCGGTCGCGCGCGAGGCGCAGTGCCCGGTCGTGGTGGTGCGGCAGTTCGAGGAGCCCCAGGAGATGTACGACGCCCGCCCGGTCGTCGTCGGCGTGGACGGGACCGAGGTCTCCACCGCCGCCGTCGAGTTCGGGTTCAAGATGGCGTCGTTGCGGGACGCGCCGCTGACCCTCCTGCACGCCACCTGGGACCTGCGCGAGCAGGCCGCCTCGGTGCTCGACGTGCGCAGCTACGCGCAGAAGGTCAACCTGAGCGAGGAGGAGGAGCGGCTGGTCGCCGAGACCGTCGCCGGCCTGTGCGAGAAGTACCCCGACGTGACGGTCACCGAGACGTACCGGCGCGGGGACCCGGTGCGCCAGCTGGTCGAGGCCTCGCGTGGAGCCGCACTCGTCGTGGTGGGCAGCCGAGGCCGCCGGCTGCTGACGACCACGCTGCTGGGGTCGGTCAGCCGCGGGGTGACCGAGCGAGCGTACTGCCCGGTGGCCGTGGTCAGGCCGTGAACCGGCCGCACAGGACGTGGGGCCCGGCCCCCCCGGGTGCCCTGCCGGTATAGCAGGGCCCTGGTCATCTCTTGAAGATGCTGACTCCACCGGGACCGATCAGCAGACCGAGCACGATGAGCACGATGCCCATCAGGATGCTCCCCTGGATCAACGTGATGACGCCCCAGACGACGAGTACGACTGCGGCGATCCACAGCAAAAGCGAGATCATGTGTTTCCCTCCTGTCGGAGGGGAAAGTGCCCCGGGACAAATGCCTCAAACCCCAAAGGTGAGATGTGGCCTATACCAGTGACTACCCGGTCTTCTACGTGACCGTCGACATCGTGGCGCTCTCGATGCACGACGACCGCCTGAACGCGCTCGTCGTCGAGCGCGGCAGCGAGCCGTTCCGGGGGCGCTGGGCGCTTCCCGGTGGGTTCGTGGAGCCCGACGAGGGACTGCTCGACGCGGCTCGCCGGGAGCTGGCGGAGGAGACCGCGGTCGACCTGCGGCACGCGCGGCTGGAGCAGCTGGCCTCCTACGGCGACCCGGGCCGGGACCCGCGGGGCCGGGTGGTCAGCGTGGCCTGGCTCGCGGTGACGGCCTCCGCGGAGCGGCCCACCGCCGGCTCGGACGCGGCGCGCGCGGAGTGGCGACCGGTCGACGCGCTGCTGGGGCAGGACGAGATGGCCTTCGACCACCGGCAGATCCTGGCGGACGGTCTGGAACGGGCCCGGGCGAAGCTGGAGTACACCGCGCTGGCCACCTCGTTCGTGGGGCCGGAGTTCACGATCGCCGATCTGCGCCGGGTCTACGAGGTGGTCTGGGGCGTGCGGCTCGACGCGGGCAACTTCCACCGGAAGGTCACCACCGCGGGTGTCCTCGAGCCGACGGGCAGGAGCGTGCAGCGTGGACCGGGCCGGCCGGCGGCGACGTACCGCCACGTGCCGGGCGCCGACGAGCTGAACCCGCCGCTGACCCGGTCCACGCTGCGCTGAGCGCGACGCCTGGGTGTCAGGCGCCGGCGTCCGGGGTCAGCCCTGGACGCCGATGGTGAACTGCACCCCGCCCTGCCCGTCGACCTGGGCGTCGAGCACCTTGTCGTCCAGGGTCACCGCGGCGGTCTCCTCGAGGAAGACCCGGGCGCCGGACTCCTCCAGCACCTGGTCCCCGGGCTGCGGGCCCTCGGTGGGCATGACGTGCAGCGCCGGGCTGTCCGGAGCGTCCTGGCTGATCCGCAGGCCGGCCTGGCCTCCGTTGCCGGTCTGCTCGACGATGTTCTTCACGACGTTGTTGGCGTTCTCGGTGAGAGTGAGCACGAAGCTGTGCCTTTCGCTTGAGTGCGTCGGTCACCTCCACCGTGCCCGGCATGGCCGGAACACTCAACCCCCGCCCCGGACCTCGGGCGTGTCGCCCCCCTGCTGTAACGCGGGGTTATGGACGCTGCACACGCGGCACACCGCTGGTGAACCGTCCACAGCGCCGGGGAAGTGCGGCGGACAATCCGGTTGCCCTCGGCCCCTAGACTCGTCTGGTCATGTCTGAGGCCGGTTCGCAGCAGCGTCGTACCCCGTCGTCCCCGGCCCGCGGCGGTCGGCGGCGTGGCGGCGGCGCCCCCGGCGCGCAGACCGACGCGCGGGCCGGACGGCGCGGCGGGCGCGACCGCAGGCCCCAGCAGCGCCGCCGGCAGTTCACCCCCGAACAGCTCGAGGCACGGCGGGCGTCGGTGCCGCAGATCCACTACCCGCCGGAGCTGCCGGTCGCCGAACGGCGCGACGACATCGCGGCCGCGATCCGCGACCACCAGGTGGTCATCGTCGCCGGCGAGACCGGCTCGGGGAAGACCACCCAGCTGCCGAAGATCTGCCTCGAGCTCGGCCGCGGGGTCGATGGGCTGATCGGGCACACGCAGCCGCGGCGGATCGCGGCCCGGAGCGTCGCCGAGCGGATCGCCGAGGAGCTGGGCACCGAGCTCGGCACCACCGTCGGCTACCAGGTCCGGTTCACCGACCGTTCCAGCAAGGACACGCTGGTCAAGCTGATGACCGACGGCATCCTGCTCAACGAGCTCCAGCACGACCGGATGCTGTCGGCCTACGACACCTTGATCATCGACGAGGCGCACGAGCGCAGCCTCAACATCGACTTCATCATCGGCTACCTCAAGCAGCTGCTGCCCAGGCGCCCGGACCTGAAGGTGATCATCACCTCCGCCACGATCGACCCAGAGCGGTTCGCGCGGCACTTCGCCGCACCCGACGGCACGTCGGCCCCGATCGTGGAGGTCTCGGGCCGCACCTACCCGGTCGAGGTCCGCTACCGGCCGCTGGTCGAGGAGACCTACGACGACGAGGAGGGCGAGACCGTCGTCCGGGACCAGACCGAGGCGATCGTCGACGCCGTCTCGGAGCTGATCGGCGAGGGCCCCGGAGACATTCTCGTGTTCCTGCCCGGGGAGCAGGAGATCCGCGACACCGCCGACGTGCTGGCGAAGGTGCGCCCGAAGCGGGCCGTCGACGAGTTCGACGTCGTGCCGCTCTACGCGCGGCTGTCCAGCGCCGAGCAGCACAAGGTCTTCGAGCGGCACACCAAGCGGCGGGTGGTGCTCTCGACGAACGTCGCGGAGACCTCGCTGACCGTGCCCGGCATCCGCTACGTCGTCGACGCCGGTTTCGCGCGGATCTCGCGCTACTCCTTCCGCACCAAGGTGCAGCGGCTGCCGATCGAGCCGATCAGCCAGGCCTCGGCCAACCAACGCAAGGGACGGTGCGGCCGGGTCGAAGCCGGAATCTGCATCCGGCTCTACTCCGAGGAGGACTTCGAGAGCCGCCCGGAGTTCACCGACCCCGAGATCCTGCGCACGAACCTGGCCTCGGTGATCCTGCAGATGACCGCGCTCGGCCTCGGCGACATGGCGCGTTTCCCGTTCGTCGACCCGCCGGACCAGCGCAACGTCAAGGCCGGCGTCCAGCTCCTCGAGGAGCTCGGTGCGCTCGAGGTCGCGACCGGGCAGCCGGGTCGCCGGCATCGGCTCACGAAGCTGGGCCGGCAGCTCGTCGTGCTCCCGATCGACCCGCGGCTGGCGCGGATGGTGATCGAGGCCGACCGGCTCGGCTGCCTGCGGGAGGTGCTCGTGATCGCGGCGGCGCTGTCGATCCAGGACCCGCGCGAGCGGCCCGCCGAGCAGCGGGCGCAGGCCGACCAGGCGCACGCGAGGTTCCGCGACGAGACCTCGGACTTCATGACGCTGATGAACTTGTGGCGCTACGTGAAGGAGCAGCAGCGTGCGCTGTCCTCGAGCGCGTTCCGGCGGATGTGCCGGGCGGAGCACCTCAACTACCTGCGGATCAGGGAGTGGCAGGAGCTGGAGGCGCAGCTGCGGCAGGTCGCCAAGCAGCTCAAGCTGAACGTCGGCCACCCCGCCGACGTGCCCGACGCCGATGCGATCCACCAGTCGCTCTTGTCGGGCCTGCTCTCGCACATCGGCCTGCGTGACCCCGATCGGCGCGACTACCTGGGCGCGCGCAACGCGCGGTTCGCGATCTTCCCCGGCTCAGGGCTGTTCAAGAAGCAGCCGCAGCTGGTGATGTCGGCCGAGCTGGTCGAGACCTCGCGACTGTGGGGGCGGGTCAACGCCGCGATCAGGCCGGAGTGGGCCGAGCGGCTCGGCGCCCACCTGGTCAAGCGCACCTACTCCGAGCCGCACTGGTCGAAGAAGCGCGCCGCGGTGATGGCCTACGAGCGGGTCACGCTGTACGGCGTCCCGCTGGTCGCGGACCGGCTCGTCTCCTACGGGCAGGTCGACCCGGCGCTGGCCCGCGAGCTGTTCCTCCGGCACGCGCTTGTCTACGGCGAGTGGGAGACCAGGCACAGGTTCTTCAGCGAGAACCGGGCCCTGCTCGCGGAGGTCGAGGAGCTCGAGCACCGTGCCCGCCGGCGCGACATCCTCGTCGACGAGCACACGCTGTTCGACTTCTACGACGCGCGCGTGGGGGAGGAGGTGGTGTCCGGGGCGCACTTCGACTCCTGGTGGAAGCGCACGCGCCAGCGCAAGCCGGACCTGCTGACCTTCGACCCCGAGATGCTGGTCAACCCGGCGGTCGCCGACGTGGACGAGGCCGACTACCCCGACCGGTGGCACGAGGGCGCCCTCGCCTTCGACCTCACCTACCAGTTCGAGCCGGGCACAGCGGCCGACGGGGTGACCGTGCACCTGCCGGTCGCCACCTTGAACCAGGTCGACCCGGGTGCCTTCTCGTGGCAGGTGCCGGGCCTCCGCGAGGACCTCGTGGTGGCCCTGATCCGGTCCCTGCCCAAGCAGCTGCGGGTGAACTTCGTGCCTGCGCCGAACCACGCCCGGGCCTTCCTCGCGGCGGTCTCGCCGGGGGAGGAGCCGTTGCTCGAGGCGCTCGAGCGGTTCCTCCGGTCGACCACCGGGGTCGTCGTACCCCCGGACGCGTGGGACTGGAGCAAGGTGCCCGACCACCTGCGGCCGACCTTCGTGGTGGAGGACGAGAACCGCCGTGTCGTCGCGGAGGGCAAGGACCTCGAGGCGCTGAAGGCGCCGCTGCGACCGAAGTTCGCGCGGGCGATGGCCGAGGCGGCGCACGAGAGCGGGATCACCGTGACCGGGCAGACGTCGTGGACCTTCGGCACCATCGAACGGACCTTCGTGCAGCAGCGGGCCGGCCACGAGGTGCGCGGGTTTCCCGCGCTCGTCGACGAGGCCGGCCGGGCGACCGTGGGGCTGCAGGTGTTCGGCTCGGAGGCCGAGCAGGAGGCGTCGATGCGGTTGGGTCTGCGGCGGCTGCTGATGCTGGCCGTCGCCTCGCCGGCGAAGACGATCGCCTCGGGCCTCGGCAACGCCGAGAAGCTCACGCTGGCCTCCTCGCCGTACCCCTCCACCCAGGAGCTGCTCGAGGACTGCGTCGCCGCGGCGGTGGACGGCGTGGTGGAGCGGGCGGGCCTCGCCTGGGACGAGACCGCTTTCGCGGCGCTCCTGTCACAGGTGCGCGCCGAGGTCGAACCGCGCACGCGGGCGGTCGTGCACGACGTGGCGCGGGTGCTGAGCGTGTGGCGGGAGACCGACCGGGCGCTGAGCGGGTCCGCGGACCTGCCGATGCTGCCGGCGCTGGCGGACATGAAGGCGCAGGTCGGTCGGCTGGTGTACCGCGGGTTCGTCGCCGACGTGGGCGAGACGCAGCTGCGCGAGCTGCCGCGCTACCTCGCCGCCGTCCAGCACCGCCGGGAGAAGCTGGCCGCCTCGGTCGGTCGGGACCGGCTGCTGATGGACCAGATCGCGTCGGTGCAGGAGGCCTACCTGCACCGGGTCGGGGCACTCCCCGAGGGCCGGCCGCCGAGCGCGACGCTGCGCAAGGTGCGCTGGATGCTCGAGGAGCTGCGGGTCAGTCTGTGGGCCCAGCACCTCGGCACCGCCCACCCGGTCTCCGACACCCGGATCCGCAAGGCCCTCGACGCCGCCTGACCCCTGTTCGTCCGACGTCGAGGGACAGCGTGGCGAAGCGGGCGTCAGAGGTCGTGGTGGGCGCGGGCCTCGCGAAGCACCGCGTCGAACAGGGCCCGGTCCACGACGGCGCCCTCGCGTCGTACGGCGCTCTCGTCGAGGCGGAGCAACCGGTCCAGCCGCACCTCGCTGGGCCGGCCCTGGTGGTCCCAGGCGCCCGAGCCGATGTCCATCCAGTACCTGCCGTAGCGCGCCTCGTCCTCGGCGTCGAGGTCGTGGTCCTGGCTGCTCAGCTGGAGCGCGAGCAGCGCACCGCCGTCGCGGCCGATGACCAGCACCGGCCGGTCCTTGCCCTGCTGCGGGTCGTCCTCGTAGGGCACCCAGGCCCACACGACCTCACCCGGATCCGGCTCGCCGTCGAGATCCGGGGCATAGTGCACGCCGGTCGTGGTGGTGTCGGGTGAATCGGTCTCAGCCGGACCGCCGACCGGACCGGTCTGGCCGGCCGGGGTGTGCAACGGGTCGGCGGTCTGCCGGACGAAGATGCGGACCAGCCTGCCGAGTCGACTCATGGGGCCGACCTTAGCCGTTGCCGCGATCCGGCCGGTGCTGCGAAGCCTCGTGGCTGCGGAACACTGTGACCCATGCCCACGATCCGCGTCGCGACCTACAACGTCTACCTCGGTGCCGACCTGACCGTGATCTTCGCGGCCACCGACCCCGCGGACCTGTCGCGGCGGGCGCGCGCGGTGTTCGACCAGGTGGTCGCCACCGACTTCCCGGCCCGGGCGGCCGCGATCGCGCGGCTGCTCGTGCGTAACCGGGTCGACCTCGTCGGGCTCCAGGAGGTCGCGCGCTGGTCGCGGCAGGTTCCCGACGGCCAGGGCGGGGCCGAGGTCTGGCTCGACTTCCTCGCGGAGCTGCTCGGGGCGCTGACCGCCGCCGGCCAGGCGTACGACGTTCACGCGTGCACGCCGAACTTCCGGGGCGGAGCCGAGGTCGCAGGGGCGGAGACGATGTCGGTGCTGGGGCACAACGTCGTGCTGGTGCGCCGGGGCAGCGGCGTGCTGGTCACCGAGGAGCGCGCCGGCGCCTTCGAGCACACCCTGGACATCGCCACGCCCATGCCGGAGCTGGTGCTCAACGTCGCTCGGAGCTGGGCGTGGGTCGACGCCGAGGTCGACGGTCGCCGGCTCCGGTTCGTCAACACCCATCTGGAGGCCTGGGACCGCCCGGTCCGGCGGGCCGAGCGCGACGAGCTGCTCCGGGCGATCGGCGACCCCGACCGCCCCGTCGTGGTCGTGGGGGACTTCAACGAGGTGCCCGAGCTGGTCGACATGCCCTCGGCGTACGCCGACGCCTGGGTGGCCGCAGGGGGCCCGGGAGAGGGGCTGACGTGCGGGCACACGCCCGGCCTGGATGACCCGGCGAGCACCACCGAGAGCAGGATCGACTACGTGTGGGTGCGGGGGCCGCGGTGGAGCGGTGCTGGGTCGTCGGCGACCGCCCCGAGGACAGAACCAGGACCGGCCTGTGGCCCTCGGACCATGCCGGGGTGCTCGCCGAGATCCGGCTGGGCTGACCCGGGCTCAGCCGAGGTCGGGTCGGCGGCGAAGCGACTTGACCTCGCCGCGGCGCTTCTTGCCGGCCAGCCGGCGTTCCTTGGAGCCTCGGGTGGGCCGGGTCGGCCGTCGCTTGGGTGCCGGCGGCGCGAAGGCTCGGATCAGCAGCTCGGCCAGCCGGGCTCGGGCCGCGTCGCGGTTGCGCAGCTGCGAGCGGTACTCGCTGGCGACCACGCTGAGCCGCCCGTCGACCAGCCGGTGGCCGAGGCGGCCGACCGCGCGGTCCCGGAGGTGCTCGGGCACCGACGGCGAGCCGGCGAGGTCGAAGAGCAGCTCGACGCGACTGTCGGTGGTGTTCACCGACTGGCCGCCGGGACCGCCCGAGCGGCTGAACCGCCAGGTGAGCTCGTGCTCGGGGATCCGGACCGCGCCGGCCCGGACGCCGGAGGTGGTCATGGCGACTCCGGCAGCATCGTGTGCGGCTGGCCACCGGTCTGCGCGACACAGCGGGCGGCGACCTCCATCGCCAGGTCCGGACCTCCGAGGAGGAACCCCGCGCCCAGCGCGTCACCGGCGCCGGTCACGTCGAGCACCGGGCCGGTGATCGGCGGCCGGTGGTCCTCGACCCCGTCGATGATGAAGGAGCAGCCCTCGGCTCCCTGCTTCAGGACCAGCACGGTGGTGCCACCCGCGCCGAAGCCGGGGACCGCGGCGACGGCCTGAGGACCGGGACGCCCGGACTGGGTGGCTGCCCACTCCTGCTCGTTGGCGAGCACCACGTCGGGGCGCATCGCCTGCCAGAGCCGCCGGAAGGGTGCCGCGCCGTAGGCCTCGATCAGCGCCGCGGAGGAGAGGTCGATCGCGACCTTCGTGCCGGCGTCGTGGGCGGCGGTGGTGACCTGCACCAGCAGCTCCGGGTGGGGTGCGCGGAAGAGGGCGTAGCCGGAGACGAACAACCAGTCGGCCCCCTGGAGCCAGGGGCCGGGGGCGACGTGGTCGAGCCAGGACGCCGGCCCGGGGTCCGAGGCCAGCGACCGGCCGGTCTCGGAGACCACGGAGACCACCGTCCCCGCGCGGCCGGTGATCGGTCCGTGCACCTCGATCCCCGCAGCCTCCAACGCCTCGTCGACGAACTGGCCCGGGCCCTTGGCGGCCCTGGGGCCGAACAGACGGGCGGTCGCGCCGTACTCCTGCGCCCACCCCGCGACGTTCGCCGCCTGGCCTCCGGCAGCGAAGGTGATCCGCGCCGGTGTGTCGTCGTCGGGCACCAGCCCGGTGGGCACGTCGACGATGACGTCGAGCATGATCTCGCCGAGACAGGCGACGAGCATCCCGGCCTCCTCCCGTCCGGCACAGCCTCCGGCCACGTCCCCTCCGGTGATCCGGAGGCTTCGACGCTATTGCACCAGGGTCCGCCCGCCGGCAGCACGAAGGCCCGCCGTCCAGTGGACGACGGGCCTGCGCGTGGTGCTGCCGGACCGGGAGCGCCTCACGGCGCGTGGCCGCTCGTAGCGGCTTGTTTTGGGACCCGGGGCTGCCGCGGCCCGACGCCGACCATTGTACAAGTCGGGCGTCAGGAGAGCTGGCCGATCACCTCGAGTCGTGCGGCGTGCTCGAGCTGGTCCGCCATGCTGCTCAGCCTGGCTGCCGACAGGTCGTGGGCGTACCTCGAACGGCGCCCGCCGTGCTCGAGGTGCGCACGCCCGGTCGCCACCACCCGCGCGAACGCGGCCGCGCGGTACAGCGTGTCCGCGAAGTCCCCGACCGCCACCCCGCGCAGCACCTGGTCCACGAGCTGGCGCACCTCGTCCGCGCCGGGCGGGTCCACCACCCCCGCGACCACCTCGTGCACCGGCAGGTGCCGGCGGCCCGAGGCGACCTCGCCCGCCGCCGCCACCGGGTCGGCGTGAACCCAGGAGCGCAGCACGTAGAGCCGCCACAGGCAGCCGGCGAGGGAGTCGGCCGGTGCGCCGGCCCAGAGCTCGGCCAGGGTCTCGAGCCCCTCGGCGTCGGCCAGTGCGACCACCCGTGCGACGACCTCCTCGTCGGCGCGGTCCCGAGCACCGCGCACGAGCAGGGTCGCGCACCGGTCGGCCGCCTCGCTGCGCCGGGCGGGGTCGTCCTCGGCGGGGATCGCCTGGAAGGCGGCGTCGCCGGGCAGGGCGGGTCGGTGGTGGCGTCTGGGCTCGGACATCGCCCTCCAGGGTACGGCGGCCGGCTCGGCCGGCTCAGCCGCGACAGCAATGCCGGCCACGCCCGGACCGACCACCGCGATGGAGTGTCGACCCGGTCAGCGCATCGGCGGCAGCGCGTCGGTGGCTTCGAGCACGTCGAGCCCGGTCACCTGCAGCAGGTCCACCACGATCGACCGGATCTGGGCGAGCACGACCTCCGCGGAGAGGTCGGACACCCGCTCCACCTCCGCGGTGCCGAGGCCGATCCGGACCAGCTCGGCACGGGCGGCCTCGGCCATCTGGTCGTGCTCGAGCGCCTCGGCGATGTGGTCGGTGGCGTCGGCGAGGTCGGCGCAGAGCAGCGCGTAGGCCCGCGGCAGCTGCTCGCCCCGGTAGCCGGCCACCGCGACCCGCCGGACGAGCACGCGGGTGTTGCGCAGCGCGCGGTCCATCGGCTCGACGAGCTCCGCGGCCCGGCGTACCCGACCCTTGTGCCGGCGCCGGACCGGCGACGACGCCACCACCGACATCCCCTCGTCGGCGGCTGCCTGGAGCTCACGCAGCAGCGGCTCGGTGGTCCGTGCGTTGGCGAGGACCTCGAGGGCGCGGTCCAGGTCGCCGTCGACCGCGCTCTGCGAGGCGGCGCGCAGCAGTGCCGCCATCTTGCGGACCACCACCGCGGCGCGTTCCCGCGGCCGGCGCAGCGGCGCGCTCGGGACCACCGCCGCGGCGACGAGCGCGACCGCACCGCCCACCAGGGCGTCGGTCCAGCGCAGCAGCGCCTGGTCCGGGTGCGGCAGGAGCGTGACCACGATGATCGACTGGACCGCGGCCTGGGTGACCAGCAGACCGCCGGTGTCGAGCAGGAGGGCCGTCGACATCGCCAGCGCGACGACCAACCCCACCTGCCACCAGCCGGTGCCCAGCGCCAGCACCAGCAGGTCGGCGACGAGCACACCGACCGCGACGCCCACGGTCACCTCGGCGACGCGGCGCAGCCGTTGCCCGTAGGAGGTGCCCAGGCTCACCACAGCCGCGATCGGCGCGAAGAACGGTGTCTCGTGCCCGAGCACCTCCTTGGCCAGCACCCAGGCGAAGGCGGCGGCGACCGCGGCCTGCCCGATGTGCCACGACTTGGAGCGCAGCCGGGCGACCCGGGCTCGCGCGGAGAGCCGGCCCTGCTGCCAGGCGCGGTCGAGGGTGTCCGCCAGGTCGCTCACACGGCCGATGCTGCCAGAGCGCCGCCTATGGTGGGGGGATGGAGCAGCGACGTATCGGGGACAGGACGGTCAGCGCGATCGGGCTCGGCGGCATGCCGATGTCCGTGCGCGACGAGAACGACGAGCAGCAGGCACTCTTCACGATCCACGCCGCCCTCGACGCCGGGGTGACCCTGATCGACACCGCGGACGCCTACGCCGTCGACGAGGCGAGCTTCGGGCACAACGAGGAGCTCATCGCCCGAGCGCTGCGCGCCTACGGCAGCGACGCGGACCAGGTCCTGGTGGCGACCAAGGGCGGCCACACGCGCAGCGGGCGGGAGTGGCACCTCGACGGCCGGCCGGAGTACCTCCGTGCCGCCTGCGAGGGGTCGCTGCTCCGGCTCGGTGTCGAGGCGATCGGGCTCTACCAGCACCACCGTCCCGACCCCGAGGTCGACTACGCCGAGACGATGGGCGGCCTGAAGCAGCTCGTGGACGAGGGCCTGGTGATCAAGGTCGGCATCTCCAACGCGAACCCCGACCAGATCCGGCTCGCCCACGGGATCCTCGGTGACTCGTTGGCCGCCGTGCAGAACGAGTTCTCGCCACGGTTCCGCAGCTCACAGCCCGAGCTCGACCTGTGCACCGAGCTCGGCATCGCCTTCCTGCCATGGAGCCCGCTCGGCGGGATGCGTGAGGCCGGAGAGCTCGGGGAGCGGTTCGCGGTGTTCGGTGAGGTGGCCGAGAAGTACGGCGTCTCGCCCCAGCAGGTCGCACTCGCCTGGGAGCTGGCCAAGTCCCCGGTCGTGATCCCGATCCCCGGTGCGAGCCGGGTCGAGTCGGTGCGCGACTCCGTCGCGGCGGCGGCGCTGAAGCTCGAGGACGAGGACCTGGCCCGGCTCGACGCCTCCTGAGCCACCGCTCGGGGCCGGTGTGCCGGGGGCCACGCGGGCGTACTCCCCGCCCACGCGCTACCGGCCGGTACGGTGTCTGCAGGTCGATGAAGGTCGCTGCAGGGGACAGGTTCCAGGAAGGACGGGCGTGGTGAGGGTCGTGCGCGGGTTCAACGCGGTCGTGGGCGGGGTCGTCGCCTGCGCCGTGCTCGCCGGATGCACGACCGCCGACTCCGAGCGCACCGCACCGGAGCCCTCACCCAGCACGGCGACCACCCCGGCGCAGCCGGTGACGATCAGCCTGGGCGTCTACGGGCCCAAGGACGCGCTCCCGGCGTACGAGGACCTCGCGGAGGCGTTCTCCGACGACCATCCGAACGTGACCGTGAAGGTGGCCCGCTTCGACGACGCCGAGCAGGTCATGGAGACCGTCCTCGGCGGCGCCGCACCCGACGTCTTCCTGATCGACCACGACCACCTGCCCCGGCTGGTCGACGAGGAGCTCGTGCAGCCCGTCGACGGCCTCCTCGAGGAGCGCCAGGTCGACTTCGGCGACGGGTACCAGCGCGGCGGGCTCACCGCGTTCGCCGCCGACGCGGCGCTTCAGTGCATGCCGCACGACGTGTCACCGGTCGTCGTCTACTACAACCAGGACCTGATCGACCTCGCGGAGCTCGGCACCGAGGAGGAGGAGCCGCCCAGCGCCCTGGACGGGTGGACCTGGGAGATGTTCACCGAGGCGGCGCGGCAGGCCGCCCGTGGCCGCGCCGACGGCGTGCACATCGACCCCTCGCTCTCCTCCCTCGCGCCGTTCGTGTGGTCCGCGGGCGCGGAGATCGTCGACGACTCGCAGGCCCCGACGACGCTGACCCTCTCCGACGGCGACACCCGCGCTGCCCTCGAGCAGGTGCTCGCGCTGGTGCGTGACCCCGAGATCACCCCCACCGCGCAGAAGCTCGAGCGCCAGGACGCCGTCACCCGGTTCACCCGCGGGCGGCTCGGGATGATCCTCGGCACCCGCGAGCTGACCCCACGCCTGCGCGCCGACGAGGACCTGCGCTTCGACGTGATGCCGCTGCCGAGCCTGGGCCGGTTCCGGACGATCGCGGACATGACCGGCTACTGCATCTCCGCCGACACCGACCACGCCGAGGTCGCCGGTGACTTCCTGGCCTTCGCGGTCGGGCGCGAGGGCGCATCGATCACCGCGCGCTCCGGCTACGTGGTGCCCTCCAACCTCGAGGTGGCCCACTCCGCGGCGTTCGTGCAGGCGTCGCGGCAGCCCGAGAGCTCGTTCATCTTCAACGAGGGTGTACGACGGGCACAGTCGCTGCCGTTCGTGGCCACCTGGCCCGAGCTCGCCGAGCAGGTCGAGCCGACGCTGGACCGGATGTTCTACGCGCCGGTGATCGACCTCGACGCGATGCTCGAGGAGATCGACACCGCGTCGACCGAGGTCCTCGCGCCCGAGGAGGAGTGACCCGGCCGGGTCAGTCGTCCTCCGCGGTCGGCGTCGGCTCCTCTGCCGCGGCGACGGCCGTCGGCGCGGTCACGATCGCCTCGACCAGCAGCTCGGTGGTGAGCTCGACCTGCCACCGCCGTGCACCGAGGTCCCGCAGAGCCGTTGCCACGGCGTCGGGGAGCTCGTGTGCGTCCGCCTCGGGTGGCTCCCACATCAGCCGACGGACGAAGTCCGGGGTCAGCAGGTTCTCCACCGGCAGGTTGAGGTCGGTGGCCCGCGCAGCCAGGCCGCTGCGGGCGCTGCTCAGCCGCGCCGCCGCCACAGGATCACGGTCGGCCCAGGCGCGGGGCGGCGGCGGACCGTCGTACCGCGCGGCGTGGGGTGGCAGCTGGTCCTCGGGGAGCTCGCGGGCGGTGCGGATCGCCTCGATCCAAAGGTTGGCGTAGCGCTGGGCGCCGCGGCCCTTGAACCCCTTGAGGGCGAGCAGGGTGGCGCGGTCGCGGGGCAGGGCGTTGGCGGCCTCGACGATGGCCGAGTCGGGGATGATCCTGCCTGGGGTGACGTCGCGCTGGGCAGCGATCGCGTCACGCGCCTCCCACAGCTCGCGCACGGCGGCGAGCGCGCGGCGGCCGCGGGCCCGGTGCATGCCGGAGGTCCGCCGCCACGGGTCCTGGCGTGGGGAGTTGGGGCCGGCGTTGACCAGGTGCTCGAACTCCTGCCGGGCCCACTCGGCCTTGCCGGTGCGGTCGAGCTCCTCGGCGAGCGCATCGCGCAGCTCGATGAGCACCTCGACGTCGAGGGCGGCGTACTCCAGCCACGGCTCGGGCAGCGGCCGCGTGGACCAGTCGACCGCGGAGTGCTCCTTGCGCAGGCGGCGACCCACGATCGTCTCGACCAAGGTCGCCAGACCCACGCGTGGATAGCCGAGCAGCCGGCCGGCGAGCTCGGTGTCGAACAGCGCAACCGGTCGCATGCCGAGCTCGGCGAGGCAGGGAAGGTCCTGGGTGGCCGCGTGCAGGATCCACTCCGCGTCGCCGATCGCGTCGTTGAGCGCGGTCATGTCGCCGAACGGGATCGGGTCGACCAGCGCCGAGCCCGACCCCTCGCGACGGAGCTGGATCAGGTACGCCCGGGCGGAGTAGCGGTAGCCCGAGGCGCGCTCGGCGTCGACCGCGACCGGGCCGGCGCCCGAGCGGATCGCCTCGACCACCTCGGCGAGGGCGTCGTGGCTGTCGGCCACCGGCGGCAGGCCGTCGCGCAGCTCGAGCAGCGGAGCCTTCGGAGCCGCCTCCTCGGCGGGCGTGCCGGCAGGACCGGGCGGCGGGCTGGACGGCTGGCTGGGCGGTTCGGCGGGCGCCGGGGGAGCAGGGGGCATCAGCTACGGCCGCGCTGTCCTCGCCGGCTCGGCAGCGGTGCGACCCCTTCGGGCACGGGCGGCAGCCCCGCGGCGGTGCACAGCAGCTCGCCCCACGCCTCAACGTGGTCGGCCACGTCGCCGAGCGGGGTCCAGGACGCCCGGATCTCCAGCTGCGCGGTGGCCTCCTCCTCGGCCATGCTGCCGAAGCTCTCCGAGGAGACCTTGGTGACCGTGCCGGAGGGGGCGAGGTACTCCGCGCCGTGGGCCTCGAGCGCGTCGGTGAGCCAGGACCAGCCGACCTCGCCGAGCAGCGGGTCGTTGGCCATCTCGGGGTCGATCTCGGCGCGGGCGTAGGCCACGCACCGGAACGTGCCGTGCCAGGCGTCGTTGCCCGCCGGGTCGTGGAGCAGGACGATCCGGCCCGTGCCCACGTCCTCACCGTCGACCGTGACGTCGGCGGACAGGGCGGAGGCGAAGGGGGCGATCCGCTGCGGGGCCGGCATCTCCTCGCAGAAGATCTCGGGGCGCAGCCGGGCCGCGTGCATGCGGTCGACCGCCACGAGGAACTCCTCGGGGGTCGCCGGGCCCTCCAGGCGGGGCTCTTGTCGTGCGGCCATGGCCTCATGCTAGGCCGGTTCGCGGCCACCGGCGGTCCGACTCGCCGCCTGGCCTGCGAAGATGGGCGCGTGCCAGCTGCCTCCGAGACCAGTCCCGCTCTCCACGACTCCGCCTTCCTGCGTGCCGCGCGCGGCGAGGACGTGCCGCACACCCCTGTGTGGTTCATGCGCCAGGCAGGCCGTTCGCTGCCGGAGTACCGCAAGCTCCGCGAGGGCGTCCCGATGCTCGAGTCGTGCATGCGGCCCGACCTGGTCGTGGAGATCACGATGCAGCCGGTGCGCCGCTACGGCGTGGACGCGGCGATCTTCTTCTCCGACATCGTGCTGCCGCTCAAGGCCGTCGGCGTCGACCTCGACATCGTCCCCGGAGTGGGCCCGGTGGTGGCCGAGCCGGTGGCCACCCTCGCGGACGTCGAGGCGATCGCCGACCTCACCCCCGAGCACGTCGGCTTCATCACCGAGTCGGTGCAGGGGCTGGTCGCCGAGCTCGGGGCGACGCCGCTGATCGGCTTCGCCGGAGCACCGTTCACCGTCGCGTCCTACCTCGTCGAGGGCGGGCCGTCGAAGGAGCACGCGAAGACCAAGGCGATGATGTTCGGCGCCCCCGAGGTCTGGGACGCGCTCATGCGCAAGATCGCCGGCATCTCGGCGGCCTACCTGGAGGTGCAGGTCGCGGCCGGCGCGTCGGCCGTGCAGCTGTTCGACTCCTGGGCCGGCGCGATGTCCCCGGCCGACTACCAGCGCTACGTCATGCCCTACTCCGCCGACGTGCTCGCCCGCGCCGGCGAGCTGGGCGTCCCGCGGATCCACTTCGGGGTGGGCACCGGCGAGCTGCTCGGGCTGATGGGCGAGGCCGGCGCCGACGTGGTCGGCGTGGACTGGCGGGTGCCGCTGGCGGCTGGCATCGAGCGGGTCGGCGGCCGCGCGGTGCAGGGCAACCTCGACCCGTCGCTGGTGTTCGCACCGACCGAGCTGATGCTCTCGCGTGCCGCCGAGGTCGTCGACGCCGGCCGGGCCGCGCCGGGTCACATCTTCAACCTCGGCCACGGCGTGATGCCCTCCACGGACCCCGACCAGCTGGCCCGGCTCACCGACTTCGTGCACGAGTACTCCGCGCGCTGAGCCGTCCGGCGCGGCACCCGCGGCCACCCGCGGCCACCCGCGGCCACCCGGGGCGCCCGGGTCAGCCGGCTTCGGCCGCGGGAGGTGTCGGTGCGGTGAGGCGTCGCCGGCGCAGGGTGCGCACCAGCAGCCAGACCGGTGCGCCGACCACCGCGAACGTCACGGCGAACGGCAGCAGGGCGCCGACCACGGTTGCCGTCCCGACCAGGACCGTCTGCAGCGCGTCCCAGCCGCCGGCCAGCCCGGCGAGGAACCCCTGGTCGTCCTCGTCGGGGGCCGGCGGGGGAGCGTCCGGGGTGCGCAGCCGCACGGTGATCGTGGACATCGAGGTCTGGTCCGAGAGGTACTTCTGCTGCGCCTTCAGCGACTCGAGCTCTGCCTGCCGCGTGGCGATCTCCGACTCGAGCCGAATCATGTCGTCGACGGTCGTCGCCTGGCGCAGGAAGCGCTGCAGCCGGGCCAGACTGGCCTCGGCGGTGGCCACCCGCGTGTCGACGTCGATCACCTCGGTGGTGACGTCCTCGGAGCTGCGGTCGGCCCGCAGCGTCCGGCCGACCCCGGCCAGGCCGGCCATCACGTCGGCGAAGGCCGGCTCCGGCACGCGGAGCACCAGCACCGACCGCTGTGGCCGGCCGCGTCGGTCGTTGGTGGTGTCCTCGCTGGCGAGGTAGCCGCCGTGCTCGGCGACGAGTCCGTCGATCTCGAGGCGTGCCCGGCTCATCTCCTTGGCCACGAGGGAGACCTCGCCCGTGCGGATCACCGCGCGCGTCTGCACGGTCGACCGGTTGGCCCGGCTGGGACCGTCGCCCGCCGCTCCAGACCCGGTCAGCCCCTTCTCGACGCGGCCGACTCCGCTCTCCGGTGCGGCCGCACCGCCGGAGTCTCCTGAGCCGCCGGTGCCGCCCTCCTCCCGGAGGGCGACGTCCTCGACCGAGGCACTGGACTCCGCGTCGCCGGACCCGCCGGCAGAGCACGCTCCCGCGGCGAGGGCGAGCAGCGCGGCTGCTGCAACGAGCCCGGTCCTGGTCCTTCTGGCGAGCCTGGCCATCGGTCCTCCTCGGCGGTCCGGCCGGCAGTGCTCCGGCGACTTCGACGAGGGTGTGACGCGCACCATCCCGGATCGGTTCCCGCCGACTTGGTGAAGTGGCGCGGGGTTTGCGAATGTGGTCATCGTGAACCGGCCTGTGGATGCCCCCTCGCGGCGCGTCGTCGTCGTCGGTGGCGGCATCAGCGGACTCTCGGCCGCCGCCTCGCTCAAGCGCCAGGACCCGTCGCTGCAGGTGACGGTGCTCGAGGCCGCGCCCAGGGTCGGCGGCAAGCTCGCCCTCGCCGAGGTCGCCGGGGTGACCGTCGACGTCGGTGCGGAGGCGATGCTCAACCGCCGCCCGGAGGCCACCGCCCTGGCCCGCGAGGTCGGCCTGGCCCCCCGGCTGGTGCACCCGGCCACCACGTCGGCCTCGCTGTGGACCCGCGGCGAGATGCTCGCGATGCCGCGCACCCTGATGGGCGTGCCCGTGGACGCCCGCGCACTCGCCGAGAGCGGCGTGATCTCCAAGGCCGGCCTCGCCCGGGCCACCCTCGACGCGGTGCTCCCCGCGACCCGGATCGGGGAGAGCGACGTGAGCGTCGGCTGGCTGATCGAGGAGCGGTTCGGCAAGGAGGTCGTGGACCGGCTGGTGGAGCCGCTGCTCGGCGGGGTGTACGCCGGCCACGCCCGCCGGCTCTCCGCCCGGGCCACCGTGCCCCAGGTCGTCGCCCTGCTCGACCGCGACAAGTCGATGCTGCGTGCCGCGGCGGGCGCGACGGCGGCCACGTCCGACGTACCCCTCTTCGCCGGGCTCGTCGGAGGCATCGGACAGCTGCCCCGGGCGGTCGCCGACCACGCCGATGTCGAGGTGCGCACCGACGCCACCGTCCGCGAGCTCGCCCGCCGACCGGGTGGTGGGTGGAACCTCGTCGTCGGCCCCACCCGCGACCCCGAGGTGGTCGGCGCCGACGCGGTCGTGCTGGCCACCCCGGCGCCGGCGACGTCGCGGCTGCTGAGCGACGTCGCGCCCGACGCGGCACTCGAGCTCGGCCGGATCGAGTACGCCTCCATGGCGATCGTGACCATGGCGTTCCGTCGCCGCGACTTCCCCGAGACGACCGGCTCCGGTTTCCTCGTCCCGCCGGTGGACGGCCGGGCGGTGAAGGGGGCGACGTACTCCTTCGCCAAGTGGGACTGGGTCGCCGATGCCGGCCGCGGCGCCGACGCGGGTGAGGACCTGCTCGTGATGCGCTGCTCGATCGGCCGGCACGGCGAGGAGCGCACCCTCCAGGTCGACGACGACCGGCTCGTCGAGCTCGCGCTGGCCGACCTCAGCGATGCGATCGGGCTGTCGGTGCGCCCGGTCGACCGGCACGTGCAGCGGTGGGGCGGCGGGCTGCCGCAGTACGCCGTCGGGCACCTCGACCGGGTCCGCCAGGTGCGGCTCTCGGTGGCGAAGGCAGGCTCGCTCGCGGTCTGCGGCGCGGCGTACGACGGGCTCGGGATCCCGGCCTGCATCGCCTCCGCCGAGGCCGCTGCGACCCAGGTACTGAACGCGCTGTCGGAGCAGACGGCGAGAAGAGGAGAATGACCGCATGACCGAGACCGCGAAGCGTCCCAACCAGGGCAAGGCCGCCAAGGACCTCAACGACACGATCCGCTACACGATGTGGTCGGTGTTCCACCTCCGCGACGTGATCGGCGACGGCGATCGGGCGGCGGAGGCCAACGAGGTCGAGAAGCTCTTCGAGGACCTCGAGGCCTCCGGCGTCCAGGTGCGCGGTCTCTACGACGTCTCCGGCCTGCGCGCGGACGCCGAGCTGATGATCTGGTGGCACGCCGAGAACAGCGACGACCTGCAGCAGGCCTACCACCGGTTCCGGCGCACCTCGTTCGGTCGCCGGCTGGACCCGGTGTGGTCGCAGATGGCGCTGCACCGGCCCGCGGAGTTCAACAAGAGCCACATCCCGGCGTTCCTCGCCGACGAGGAGCCGAAGTCCTACGTGTGCGTCTACCCGTTCGTGCGCTCCTACGAGTGGTACCTCCTCGAGGACGACGAGCGACGCCGGATGCTCGCCGAGCACGGCATGATGGCGCGCGGCTACCCCGACGTGCGGGCCAACACGGTCGCGTCGTTCGCGCTCGGCGACTACGAGTGGATGCTGGCCTTCGAGGCCGACGACCTCTCGCGGATCGTGGACCTGATGCGTCATCTGCGCGGCTCGGACGCCCGGCGGCACGTGCGCGAGGAGGTGCCGTTCTACACCGGCCGCCGTCGCACCCCCACCGAGCTGGTCGACGCGCTGCCCTGACGCGCCCGAGGAGCTACTCGGCGGGCTCGAGCGTGAGGCTGATCGAGTTGATGCAGTAGCGCTGGTCGGTCGGGGTGCCGTAGCCCTCGCCCTCGAAGACGTGGCCGAGGTGTGAGCCGCAGCTCGCGCAGCGCACCTCGATCCGCTTCATGCCGAACGACGTGTCCTCGATGTACTCCACGCGGTCCTCGGCCAGCGGGGCGTAGAACGACGGCCAGCCGCAGTGCGACTCGAACTTGGTGTCGGAGCGGAACAGCTCGGCGTCACAGGCACGGCAGCGGTAGACGCCGGTGGTCTTCGTGTCGGTGTACTCGCCGGTGAAGGCCGGCTCGGTGCCGGCCTGGCGCAGCACGGCGTACTCCTGCGGGGACAGCTGCTCGCGCCACTCCGCGTCGCTCTTGGAAACCGGGTAGCTCATGTGCCCCACGCTACCGACACCGCCAAGCCGGTCGTGGGGCGCAGCGCGCGCCGAACCACACGACCCGGCTCGGTCAGCGGTGGTGCCGGTCGTGGCCGCGACCACGGCCCTTGTGATGACCCTTGCCGTGCTTCTTGTGATGTCCGCGCGCCTTGCCGTGCCCGCCCTTGCCGTGCTCACCCCTGGTCGCGGCGATCCGGACCACCTGCGGGTCGTGGTCGGAGATCTGGTCGGCGAACTCGGCGTTGACGTGGACGATGTCGTAGTCGTAACCGGCCGCGACGAACCCGGGGGAGAGCAGGATGTGGTCGAGCACCTGGCTGTTGCCCTCGTAGACGTAGGTGTAGCGCTCGCCGGCCGGGAGGGTGCGGGGCAGGTCGGTCAGCGCGGTCTCGCCGGCGCCGACGATGATGTCGACGGTCTCGGAGAACTCGAAGTCGTTGATGTCGCCGACCACCGCGACCTTCGCGTCCGGATCTGCGGCGAGCAGCTCGTCGACGAAGTCACGGACCTCGCGTGCCTGCTGGTGCCGGTCCACCTCCGTGGTGCGCACCGGAGGCTGCCAGCGGCCGACGAGCGGGTCGTCGCCGCCCTTGGAGCTGAAGTGGTTCGCGATCGCGAAGAAGGTCTTCCCCTGCCGGCGGAACTCACCCACGAGCGGCACCCGCGAGCCGGCCCAGGCGGGGGAGTCGGGGGCCACGCGCGCCGGTGAGGTGACCAGGTGTGCCTCGCCGTCGGGGCCGGTGACCACCGTGGCAGGTGTGCTCGAGGTCGGCGTGCCGCGGTCGACGAACTCCACGTCGCGGTCGGTGTTGAACAAGAACGCCACCCGGATGTTGCCGCCGGGCTCGCCGCCCTCGGCCAGGTCGACCGGGTCGATCTGGCGCCAGTCGTACGCCGGGCCGCCGGCACGGGCGATCGCCTCGGTCAGCAGCCGCAGCGTCTCCTCGGCCGTGGTGGTTCCGTCGTCCTCCGGGCCGCTGTCGTCCTGGACCTCTTCCAGACCGATCACGTCGGGGGAGCCGAGGTTGTCCACGATCTGCCGGGCCAGGGCGTCGAACTTCTCCTGCGGGTCGAGCGCGTCGAGGTTCTCGACGTTGTAGGAGGCGATGGACAGCTCCCCGCCGCGGGCGGCGGGGGTGGTCTCGCGGCTCAGCCCGCCGGCCTGCACGGTCGGCGCGACCAGGGGGAGCAGCTTGAAGTTCGCGAAGGAGTAGTCGAGCACCCCGACCGTCGTACCGGGGAGCCGGTCGCCCACGTGCGCGGTCGGGACCGCGGCGAGCACGTCGTCGAGGATGATCCGCTCGGGGTTGAAGTCCTCGGGCGCCACGTGGACCCCGCCGCGCGGAGTGGCGGGCTCGGCGCCGGCGGTGACCACGGGCAGCTCGCCGAACCGTGAGGTGGGGCCGGTGGCCCGGGCGTCCTCGACCGCGAGCAGCATGCCCTCCATCGACTCCCAGAAGTCGATCCCGTCCGTGGCCGCGTCGAAGCTGCCGCTGGTCTCGACCGAGCCCGTGGCGTCGTCGTCGATCACGTCGCTCGGCGGGACCCGACCGCCGGGCCCGACGAGGGTGGCGGCGGGCAGGTCCGTGGTGCCGACGACCTCAACCGTCGGGGTGCCGGTGAGCTCGGTGATGGTCAGGTTGTCGCCGCTCGCGCCACCGGGGCGGTACTCCACGACGTCGCCGGTGACCAGCACGCGGTCGCCGACGGCGGGCATCGTCCTCGGCTTGTAGACGTAGAGGCCCTCGCTGGTGGCGATGTCGTCGTCCGGCGTCGTGGCCTGCATCCAGAACCCGTCGCTCTTGGTGGCGGTCACCACGCCCGGGACGTCCAGCACGGTGTCGCCGGCGTACGGCGAGAGGTGTGCTGCGCCCTGCACGTCGTGGATCGCCAGCCCGGCGACACCCTCGACAGGCTCCTCCGGCGGCTCCTCGACCCCGCGGCCGGTGCTCTCGGGGGTCGGCGCGCCGACGGTGAAGTCCGCGGAGTTGACGTCGGTGTCGCTGCCTCTGCGCGAGGCCGACTCGGTGTTGCTCGGCGACGGGGCCGGTGTGGTCTCCGCGTCGTTGGCGCTGCCGAAGCCGACGAAGTCGCGGACCGTCTCGTGCCGGTCGCAGTCGGGGCCGCAGGGCAGGGCCGCGGTGGTGGTGACCAGGGCGACCCTGCCGCTGGTCGCCGACATCGAGATGTTGCCGACCGCGTCGGGCGTGGGGAGCTCCTCGTTGCCGCCGGCGCCCTCGGCCTGCTGGACGAGGTACCGCTCGCCGGGCTCGATCCGCCCGGTCAGCCCGGTCACCTGCCAGGTGCTGCCGCCGGCCGAGGCGTACTGCACCGACCAGCCCTCGAGGTCCACGGCGGCGCTGCCGAGGTTGTGCAGCTCGACGAAGTCGTTGCGCAGCGTGGCACCGGAGTTGCCGCCACCGCCGTACACCTCGGAGATGACGACGTCGGGGGAGACCGCGACGGCGGGCAGGACCGGGAGTGTGAGGGAGCCGGCGACCGCGAGTGCCGCGACACCAACCAGGGCCCGAGATGGTCGAGTCACGTGGGAGATCCTCCGTGGTAGTCGTGACACCGCGGGAGGTCCTCCCGGGGCTGGCGCCACTGTAGGTAAAGGACCCGGGCTGCGTCGATGGTCCGGGGCCGTGTTTTCGCACGAGTTGTCCAGATGTTCGCCCGCCGGACCCCGCGGCCCTAGATTGGGCCGCATGGCCAGCCCTGCGACCGAGATCGACGCCGCCGGACGCCCCGTGCGGGTGACCAACCCCGACCGGGTGATCTACCCGGCGACGGAGAGCACCGCAGAGGTCACCAAGCTGATGGTCGTGGAGTACTACCTGGCGGTGGCGCCGGGGATCATGCGTGCGCTGGACCGCCGACCGACCACGCTCGAGCGGTGGCCCAAGGGCGTCCACGAGGGGATCACGTTGTCCACCCGCTCCGGCGACCACGGCGACGCGTTCTACCAGAAGCGGGTGCCCAAGGGCGCTCCGGAGTACGTCGAGACGGCCACCATCACCTTTCCCTCGGGGCGCACCGCCGACGAGGTCTGCCCGACCGAGCCGGCGGTGGTCGCCTGGGCGGCGCAGATGGGCACGCTGACCTTCCACCCGTGGCCGGTGCGCCGCGAGGACGTCGACCACCCCGACGAGCTGCGGATCGACCTCGACCCGCAGCCCGGCACCGGGTTCGCCGAAGCGGTGCGGGTGGCCGGTGCCGCCCGGGAGCTGCTCGAGGAGCTCGGGCTGCGCGGGTTCCCGAAGACCAGCGGCAACCGGGGCGTGCACATCTACGTGCGCATCGAGCCGCGCTGGTCGTTCACCGACGTCCGGCACGCCGCGATCGCGTTCGGACGCGAGCTCGGCCGGCGCACGCCGGGCGTCACCACCAGCTGGTGGAAGGAGGAGCGCGGCGAGAACGTCTTCGTGGACTACAACCAGAACTCGCGCGACCGCACGATCGCCGGCGCCTACAGCCTCCGCGCTGTCCCCGGTGCTCCGGTGTCGACGCCGGTGACCTGGGACGAGCTGCCGGAGGTGGACCCCCGTGCCCTGAACCTGCACACCGTGCCGGCCCGCTTCGCCGACCTCGGCGACCCGCACGAGGGGATCGACGAGCACCATCACTCCCTCGAGCCGCTGCTGGCGCTGTGGGAGCAGGACGTCGAGCGGGGGCTGGGCGAGATGCCGTACCCGCCGGACTACCCGAAGATGCCCGGAGAGCCGCCGCGCGTGCAGCCGAGCAAGAAGAACCCCGCGAACTGGTAGGCAACACCGCGGTTCAGCTGCCGAGCGGGCGGGCGGCCCGGTCCGCGCCGAGTGCGACGGTCAGTGCGAGCACCGTGTCGGGGTCGGTCAGCCGGTCGCCGTACAGGTCGCGGAGCTGGCCCATCCGGTAGCGGACCGTCTGCGGGTGGACGTGCAGCGCTGCTGCCACGTCCTCGCGGCGGCCGTGGTGCAGCAGCCACTCGCGGAGGGTCTCGGCGAGGCGCTCCGCCGTCGTCGGGCGGAGGTCCTGCAGTGGCTGAAGCACCTGCGCCCGGAGGTCTGTCATCGCGGACGGGTCGGCGTGGAGGACCAGTGCGGGCAGGTACCGCTCGGTGTCCACGGGGTCGCCGCCGGTCGCGCCGAGCCCGAGCTGCTGGGCGCGCACCGCCCGCAGGAACGACTCCCGGACCCCGGTCCACGGGCGCGCCGGTCCGACGACGGCGCGATGGCCGCGCAGTGCGCGGAAGAGCCCTGCCCGGGAGCCCTGTTCGGCGTCGGGGACCAGCAGCACCGCGAGCTCGCCGTCGCCGAGACCGTCGAGCTCGGGCGCGTCCTCCTCGGGCTGGAGCGTGCGGGGGTCGAGCACCCCCAGCGCCCCTCGCACGTGGGCACTGGGCAGGAGCACGGCGGTCAGGCTTCGCGGGGGGACCCACTCGGCCCGGTCCGCGGCAGCGGCGAGCTGGTCGGCCGGCGCGCCCGCGAGCAGGTGCCGCCCCAGCCGCTCGAGATGCCGGCGCCGAAGCCGTCCGGTGTTGGCAAGCTCGTCGGCGTGGCCGGCGACGCTCGCAGCGGAGAGCTCGTCGATGTAGGCGAAGACCAGCTCCGCGAACTTCGCCAGCGTCTGCGGCTCCAGCCCGCCGTGCACGGCGGTGGCCGACAGCTCGCGCCAGGAGACGCGTGCCCCCACCCGGTAGGCGGCGAGCAGCGCGTCCATCGTCCGGCCGCTGCGTGCCTCGCCGCGGCCCAGCGCGTAGGCGCCCTCGAGCGCGGGTGCCAGCGGTGTCCCTGCGTGGGTGCCCTGGGACCGGGAGGCCAGGCTCAGGAAGCCGCCGAGCGCGAGCTGCACGGCGTGGCGGATGTTCTCGCCCATCGGCCCGGCCAGTGCGTTGGTGTAGCCGGGCACCTCCACGATGATCGCGCTCACGGTGTGCTCGGCGACCTCCGGGAGCCGGGCCCGCAAGATCGCCAGGGTCGCCTCGTCGAGCTCCAGCTCGGCCGCCTCCCGGGCAGTCCGGCTCGCCTGAGGGGGACCCGCGTGCTGCGTCATGTTGTTCTCTCCGAACAAAACCGGTGGATGGATTCACGTCGTACGGTCATGAATCTAGCGCGTGGTCTCATCAGACTGGTGTCATGACGTCACTCGTCCACGACAGCGCGCCCCGCCGCCACGGCGCGAAGCGGCTGCGCGACCGGGCCTGGCGGCTCGCCGAGGCAGTCACCACGCCGTTGCTGCCCGAGGACTACCTCGACCTGGTCAACCCGCTGCGCGCGGGTGCGGCCCTGCGCGGGCGGATCGAGGCGGTCGTCCCGGAGACCGCCGACGCGGCGACCGTGGTGATCCGTCCCGGGGCGGACTGGGCCGGGCACGTGCCGGGTCAGTACGTGCGGATCGGCATCGACGTGGACGGCGTCCGCCAGTGGCGGGCGTACTCGCTGACCCACGGCCCCCGTGCCGACGGCCGGATCTCGATCACCGTGAAGGCGGTCCCGGACGGGGTGGTCAGCAACCACCTGGTCCGCCTGGCCAAGGTCGGCACGCTCGTGCACCTCGAGCAGGCGGCCGGTGAGTTCGTGCTGCCCACCGACGGAGGCCGGCTGCTGTTCGTCACCGCGGGGTCGGGCATCACGCCGGTGGTAGGCATGCTGCGCAACCTGTTCCCGGTGACCGACACCGGCCCGGTGCGCCTGCCACGCAGCGCGGGCTACGACATCGTCGTCGTGCACGTCGCACCCAGCCGCCCGCAGTCGATCTTCGCCGCCGACCTGCGGGCCCTGCACGACGCCGGGCTGATCGAGCTCGTCGCCAGGTACGACGACGAGCACGGGATCCTCGACGTGGACCGGCTGACCGACCTCGTGCCCGACCTGGCCGAGCGGACCACGCTCGCCTGCGGACCGGCCGGCCTGCTGGACGCGCTCGAGGCGCACCACGCGCAGCGCGGCCTGCCGCTGTTCACCGAGCAGTTCCGGCTCAGCACCGTCGAGCCGGGGGAGGGCGGCACGGCGCGGTTCACCGCCAGCGGCGTCACCGTCGAGGCCGACGGGGCGACCCCGATCCTCGACGCCGGAGAGGCCGCCGGCGTCCTCATGCCGTCCGGCTGCCGGATGGGGATCTGCTTCGGCTGCGTCGTGCCGCTGCGCGAGGGCGCCGTCCGCGACCTGCGCAACGGCGAGGTGACCACCGCCGCGCCCGGCGACGGGGTGAAGATCCAGACCTGTGTCTCGGCCTTCGCCGGCCCCTGCGACATCGACCTCTAGACCATCCTGCGACAAGGAGACCTGCCATGACCGTGATGCAGAAGAAGGCCAAGAACCCGATCGCGCACCTCACCCCCGACGACATCGAGGAGATCGGGCGCCGGCTCGACGAGATCCGCGCCGAGGTCGTGGCCTCCCGCGGCGAGCGCGACGCTGCCTACATCCGCCGGGTGATCGACGTACAACGCAAGCTCGAGCTCGGCAGCCGCGCGGTGCTGCTCGCCTCGTCGTTCCCGCCCGCGTGGGTGCTGGGCACCGTGGGCCTCTCGATCTCCAAGATCCTGGAGAACATGGAGATCGGGCACAACGTGATGCACGGGCAGTGGGACTGGATGCGCGACCCGAAGATCCACTCCACCACCTGGGAGTGGGACAACGCCTCGACCGCGGAGGGCTGGAAGCACAGCCACAACGAAATCCACCACACCTACACGAACATCGTCGGCAAGGACAACGACCTCGGCTACGGCATCATGCGGGTCGACGAGGACCAGCGGTGGCACCCGATGCACCTGGGCCAGCCGTTGTGGAACTTCATCAACGCCTGCTTCTTCGAGTACGGCATCGCCGCCTACGACCTCGAGCTGGGCCGCAACCTGCGCGTGCCCAAGGAGCGCCGGAGCAAGGAGTTCAAGGACGGCGTGCGCAAGACCCTGCGCAAGATCCGCCAGCAGATGACCAAGGACTACGTCGCTCACCCGGTGCTGTCGATCCCCACCGGCTCGTTCGTGTCCACGCTGAGCGCGAACTTCGTCGCCAACCTGGTGCGCAACCTGTGGTCGCACTCGGTGATCATGTGCGGCCACTTCCCCGAGGGCGTGGAGACCTTCGAGAAGAAGGCGATCCCCGCCAACGAGACCCGCGGCGAGTGGTACCTGCGCCAGATGCTCGGCTCGGCCAACATCTCCGGTGGCAAGGCGATGCACATCATGACCGGCAACCTGAGCTACCAGATCGAGCACCATCTGTTCCCCGACCTGCCCAGCAACCGCTACCAGGAGATCGCGCCGAAGGTGCAGGCGCTGTTCGACGAGTACGGGTTGAGCTACACCTCCGGCCCGCTGCCCAAGCAGGTGGCCTCGGCCTGGTCGAAGGTGATCCGGCTGTCGCTGCCCAACGGTTTCCTCGAGGAGCACACCCGCCGGCTCCGCGGTGCCACGCGTCCGGTCACGCGACTGGTCCCGGTCGCGACCTCCAAGCCGGCCGGGCAGGACGAGCCGGAGCGCGTCGCCGTCTGAGCCCGGTCACGACCCACGAGGGGCCGGAGAGCGTGTGCTCCCCGGCCCCTCGTTCGTCGACGTTCAGGTCACTCGGGCGCTGGGTCGCCGCCGACGCTGACCTTCACGTGCATGATCCCGTTGGGCTCCTGGCCCGACACCTCGATCCGGGTGCCGGTGCCGCCGACGATGGCGCTGTGACCCGGGTTGTCCGTGTCGTAGTAGGCCATCGGGTCGGTGTCGTCGAACACCGGGACCGCCTCCTGCGAGGGCACGTCCAGTGTCGTCATCGTCCCCGTCGCGGTCTCACGGTGCAGCGAGATCGGGTCGGTCGGCTCGAGGCCGAAGGTGGCGTCGAACGACTGGATCCGGTTGCGCACCAGGGTGCCGTCCGACCACGTCAGCGCAGCAGGCCGTGCATCGATCGGCAGGGCCTGGCCGCCACCGGGGTGGGCGCTCGTGTTGTTGTCGGTGAACTCGGTGTCCCAGTACCAGACCAGCAGGCCGTCCTGGTAGGGGTAGTGCTCCACCTTGTCGGGGTTGCTCGCGCCCCAGCCGAAGTTGTACGGGCCCTCGGCCAGCACGCGGTCGTAGCCGTCGTACCCGCGGTTCTCGGCGATGTAGTAGTGCGAGTAGGCGCGGTCGTAGGAGCCGTTCTCCGCGATCAGGAACTTGTCCATCTTCCAGGTGGGAGCGCCGTCCTCGGCGCCTTCTGCGAGGACCTCGCCCTCGACGCCGGTGATGGTGATCGCGTCGACCATGAACCCGAGC
>JBMOMG010000041.1:0-3440 GCA_049323155.1 Actinomycetota bacterium
GCTTTGCACGATGCGCAACCCGTGCAAAGCGCCGGTTCCTCGTGCCAAGTCCGAGTCCCGCGCATGCCCGGGCGAGCGCGCCTAGACTGGTGCCGAGGGCGGTGCCGTTTCGGCGCCGGGGAGCGTTCTGGGGAGCTGTGATGGCGGTACGACGGTCACCGTGCCGTGCTCGCGGCGCCACGCTGGCCGGCGTACTCCTCCTGCTGACACCGCTGGCCGCCTGCGCCGACAACAGCGCGGAAGCCGCCGACCCGGTGGCGGCGGAGAAACCGGGCCCGGAGTCAGGGGTGACCGCGGCAGGCAGCCCCTCGACCAGCCCGTCATCGAGCGATCCGGCCAAACCCAACCGGCCCGCCCGAGGGCCGAAGGTGCTGGAGGGCGGCGGCTTCGCCGCGGCGGTCCCGGGCAGCGACGCCCCCGACCGGAAGGTCGACGTCGGGCCGCAGTACTCGGTCAGCGACGACCTCGATATCGCCGAGATCGAGCGCCTGGTCAAGGCCGTCGAGGCGATCGCCAAGCAGCAGCGGATCGAGCTGCCGCAGGTCACCGGCGGGTCGGTCGCGGCGGCGGTCGGGACGTTCAGCTACCGCTGGTTCCGCGACGGCTCGGTGCAGCCGGACCCGGCCTGGGTAGCGGCCAACATCCGCACCGAGACGGTGCCGATCCTGGGCAGCGTCACCGGGCACCGGGTGCTGTTCCCGCAGCTGCGCGGCGCTCTGCGCGAGGTGGTCGCCCGCGGGTTGGCCGACGAGATCCATCCCGAGGAGTTCGGCGGCTGCTACGTGCCCCGGTTCATCGGCCGCGACCCCCGCAAGGGCTTGTCCCTGCACACCTGGGGGATCGCCGTCGACCTGAACGTGCCCGGCAACCAGCGCGGGGTGGCCGGCGAGATCGACCGCACCGTGGTGGCGATCTTCAAGAAGTGGGGGTTCGCCTGGGGCGGGGACTGGGCCTGGACCGACCCGATGCACTTCGAGCTCGCCCGGCTGGTTCGCACCCGCTGACCCCGCCCCGCCGACCCGTTCCCTGGCCGCGCTCAGTGCATCAGCACCGGCGGCAGGTCGTCATCGCTCATCGGCGAGGCCACGTGCCTGCGCGGCAGCAGCGCCGCCGGCACCAGGCACAGCGCGACCAGGATCGCGCCGACCAGGAACGCGAGCGCGAACGAGTCCGCGGCCTCGACGAAGCCCTGGGCCAGCGCCGGCTGGGGGATCTGCTCGGCGATGGAGGGGTCCTGCCGCGACGCGATCGCGGGGCCGGCGAAGTCCTTGCCCTTGATCGCGTTGGTGAGGATCACCGAGAACACCGCCGTACCGATCGAGCCGGCGACCTGCTGCACGATGTTCATCAAGGTCGAGCCACGGGCGATGTTGTGGTCGGTGAGCGTCTGCAGTGCCGCGGTCATGATCGGCATCATCGTCGCGCCCATGCCCAGCCCCATCACGAACAGTGCCCCGAGCAGCAGCCAGTAGGACGTGTCCGCGCCGACCTGGGTGAACACGCCCATCCCGACCACGATCAGCGAGATCCCGACCAGCACGATCCGCCCGACCCCGGTCGAGTCGGCGAACCGGCCCGCGACCGGCATGCTCACCATCGCACCGAGGCCCTGCGGCGCGAGCAGCAGTCCGGCGGCCAGCGTGGTCTCACCGCGCACCTGCAGGAAGTACGACGGGAACAGCAGGCTCGCGCCGAAGAACGCGATCGCGAACAGGGTCATCGTGATGACCGCGACGGTCAGCTGCCGGTTGCCGAACAGGCGCAGGTCGATCAGCGGGTGCACCGTGCGGAACGCGTGGAAGACGAACGCGACGACCAGCAGCAGGCCGATGGCCGCCGGCACGAGGACGCGGCCGGCCAGCACGGCGCCCTCCTCAGGGATCGAGGAGACGCCGTACAGGAAGGCCGCCAGACCCGGAGAGAGCAGCAGCATGCCGACGAAGTCGAAGGACTCCGACGGCTCGGGGGCGTCCTTGGCGAGCACGATCGCGGCGAAGACCAGCGCGAGCAGCCCGATCGGCAGGTTGATCAGGAAGATCCACTGCCAGCTCGCGGTGTCGATCAGCCAGCCACCCAGGATCGGGCCGCCGATCGGGCCCAGCAGCATCGGGATGCCGAGCACGGCCATCACGCGGCCGATCCGGTGCGGACCGGCCGCGCGGGTCATGATCGTCATGCCCAGCGGCATCAGCATGCCGCCGCCGAGGCCCTGCAGCACCCGGAAGAGGACCAGCGTGGAGATCGAGTCGGCCAGGGTGCACAGCACCGAACCGAGCGTGAACAGCGCCAGCGCCAGCAGGAACAGCCGCTTGGTGCCGAACCGGTCCGCGGCCCAGCCGGTCAGCGGGATCACGGTGGCCAGCGCCAGGGTGTAGCCGGTCATCGTCCAGGCCACCTGGGCGTAGGTGGCGTCGAACTCGTTCATGAACGTCGGCAGCGCGACGCTGACCACGGTCACGTCGAGGATCGACATGATCGCGGAGAGCACGACGACGCCGGCGACGAGCAGGACGTCCTTGTCGAGCTTGTCGGACTCGGGGTGCTGGGTGATCTCGGGCATCGGGTTCCTTGCGTGTTCGCAGGGCAGGCCGAGGCGCTGCCGGTTGCGAGGGGTCAGCCGCGCAGTGCGGCCGGAGGACCCGAGGAGATTACCGAAACCCCCGCGTCCGGTTCACCGGATTTTCGTGTGACCCCCGCGACGGCACGCTCTCCGGCGCCCCCGCAGAACACCATGTGAACGTGGGAAACCGGAACCTTGCACGGCACCCAACCCGTGCCAAGTTCCAGATTCCCATGTGAACATGGGAATCTGTCAGGCCTCCAGCGCCGCCTCCACCGCGGACACCAGCCGCGGGTCCTCGGGCTCGACGCGGGGACTGAACCGGGCGAGCACGGATCCGGAGCCGTCGACGAGGAACTTCTCGAAGTTCCACGAGATGTCGCCGGTGCGGCCCTCCTCGTCGGGGGCGTCGACGAGCGCCGCGTAGACCGGGTGCCGGCCATCGCCGTTGACCTCGATCTTCTCGGTCATCGGGAAGGTCACGCCGTAGGTCGCCGAGCAGAACTCCGCGATCTCGTCGGGCGAACCCGGCTCCTGGCCCATGAACTGGTTGCACGGCAGCCCGACGACAGTGAAGCCGCGGTCGGCGTACTTCTCGTGCAGCTGCTCCAGGCCGGCGTACTGCGGGGTGAGCCCGCACTTGGAGGCGACGTTGACCAGCAGCGCCGGCTTGCCGGCGGTGAGGTCGCCGAGCGTCGTGGGCGTGCCGTCGAGACGGGCGATCGGGGAGTCGAGGAGGCTCATGGTCCGACAGCCTAGGTGTACCCGGCCATGAGGTTGGTAGCAGCGGCGCGTCATCGTTGACGTAGGTAGAGCCCCCGGGTGGGGTGTGGCTTGTCGAAGGCCCACATCCACCCAGGAGGCTCTGTGTCCCACCGTA
>JBMOMG010000042.1:0-3427 GCA_049323155.1 Actinomycetota bacterium
CAACAAGGTCCGGCCCCACGAGTTCCTGTCCTGGAACCGGCCCTACGACGTCCACACCGGTGCAGCGCACCCGGCCGTCCCCAACTTTCCAGGACACGAATCTCTGCCACTTACTTGACGCGAGACAATGCCCTCGGGAAAGGGTTGGATGTCGTGCTGTCGCCAGTTGCCGGGAGTCTCTGCCGAAGTCGCGTGGGGATGGGGCGCGACTCCCCAGACCGGCTCCATGGCCTCGAAATGAACTGTGCGGACCTCCTGGATGCTGAGGAGATCCCCGGTGGTCCAGTCGCCCGGTTCCAACGCCTGGCCGTAGACCCACTTGGCCGCATTGCCGTAGCCGACGACCTCCATGTACTCCTTGAGTTCCTTGGAGCCGACGGCGCGGCCCTCGTCGAGAAGCTTGCGGACCTCGTTGAGGATCAGCGTGTTGCCCTCGAGCGCGGTGGAATGGTGGGCCTCCTGGTGCCACAGCTCTGCCCAGATCTCCTCGGCCTCGGTGGGGCTGGGAAGCCCGCCCATGCGCGTACGGAGGTCGTCGATGGCCTCTTCCATGCGGTCATAGATGCTCTGGCGTGAGGGGCGTCCGCGGGGCATGTGATGCCTTTCCCGAACATCGACGACTGGAGTTGTCGAGGTTTGACTGAACTAAATGGAACAAGACAACTTCTCGGGTACGACGGTACAGGAATTTGTCGCGCCTTCGAACTATTAAATCGAGCACGACAACTCGGTCACGGTACGCGCGGTGCGGACTCGGAGACGGAGGTCGCCTAACGCAGCTCACCCGTGCATCAGGAGATGGTGTGGCCGCTCCGGACCCCTCGACCCAACAGCGCTGATGTTGTATCGGGAGCGGCGGCTCGATCACGAACCTTGTCCACAGCGCCGAGGGCGATCAGTCCGTCACACTCAGCGCACAGCGCCCACCACCGAGCCGGGGCCGTGGACTCCACGAGCCGACCCGAGTCACCGTCCGGCTCCACGACGTACCACCAGGCAGGGGGACCGTCGGTGCACAAGGCGCACCGGTCAGGCGCGTCATCAGGGGGGCTCTCGCTCGAAGGCACGACATCGAACGACCCGCTGTAGGACTCCACGCCCCCAGCGTGGCAGACGGGTCATCCAAGGACGCTCGCTCAGAGCTTCGAGCGGCGCCGGTCGCGCTGCGTGGGGATGCAGGTCGCGGTGACGGGCTGCTCGCCGGCGTTGATGAGCTCGTCGAGGTGCTCGAGGCGGAAGCGGACGTGCTTGCCGATGCGGGTGCAGCGGACCTTGCGCTGACGGACCGCGTCGGCGATCCAGCGGGAGGGGACGTTGAGGTACTCGGCCGCTTCGTCGATGTTCAGTAGCGGCCTGTAGGGCACGGGGTCGGACATGGCTGCCTTCTGTCGTGGTTCCTGTCAGCTCGAGGCGGCGCCGCGGTGCTTGGCGTTGAGCCAGGCGCGGACGTCGCCTCGGCGGTAGCGGACCCAGCGACCGACCTTGAAGCTGTGTGGGCCGGCTCCCAGGTGGCGCCAGTAGCGCAGGGTGCCCACGGGCACGCGGAGCATCTGCGAGACCTCGTCGATCGAGAGCAGCTCGTCGTTGGGGTTCGGGGCGGTCGGGTTGGGTCGGTCCATGGCGGTCTCCTCGATGAACGGTTACACCGTCCATAGGCGAACTACGACCGCGCTCGTGGACAACCCGCTGCCATCCAAGACGCTCAACCTGGTGCGCAACGCCGGTCACAACCCGACGCCCGGGTCGCTCCTGCTCCGCGGCTGAAGGTGCGCCTCGGGACGGCGAGGCGTCTGCTGCGCTCGGAGGCGGGCCTCGCGCCGCGCTCGCTGGGTGTCCTCACGCTGCCGCTGCCAGGCTTCGCGGTGCCGGTGGATCCGCTCGGGCGGGAAGCCGTGGAGGGCGGGATCCTGAAGCAGATCCTGCACCCGCGTCCTGGTCACCTCGAGCCGCGCGCGCTCTCGGGCGATGGAGGCCTCGATCGCCGCGACACGGTCGGGAGCGGCCATCTCTGGACGGCTGTACAGGTCGCGATAGCGGTTCCAGCGGTCGAGCGAGTCGAGCACATCGGCCTCTTCGGTCCAGGCGTCACGCAGCCGCGCCAGAGTGGGGTGGAGGCGCCGGTTGGGGCCGTACCGGGCGATGTCGTCGGCGGCGAGCCGGGCGGCGTGCGCGGGGCCGAGGTCGGTTCGGTCGCGGGAGAAGACCTCCTGCCACTGACGGCGAGCGTCGTCGACGTCGTCGGCGACCAGGTGGGCGACGTTGTCGTGGCGGCCGCGGGTCATCCCGACGTACGCCGAGGCGGCGCTGGTGTGCTCACCCAGGACGACGTGGCCGGTGTGGCTGGTCTCGCCCTGGGCGCCGTACACGGTGGTGGCGTAGGCGAGCTCGACCTGCTCCCACGCATATGCGGCCGGCACGACGCGGGATTCGCGGTGGCCTCGGCGCAGGGTCAGGGCGCCGTCGTCGGCGACGGCGGTGACGGTCCAGGTGTCGCGGTTGGCCACGCCGAGGTCGCGGTCGTTGCGGCGGGTGGCCACCCGGTCTCCCACCCCGATCCGCTCCCCAGCATCGGTGACCACCACGCGCTGGTCGTCGACCCGCCCGGCCGCGACGAGACGGTCCCGGACGGCGCCGTTCAGAGCGGCGACCTGGTCGTGGGTGTCGGCCATCACCAGAACACCGGTGCGGCCGGAGAGCACGGCGGCGGCGGCCGCCTCGGCGAGTGCCTGGCAGCGTTCGGCCTCGCTTGCGTGCAGACGGATCTGGCCACGGGCGAGGAGCACGTCGAACACCTCACCAGGACCCTCACCACGCACCTCACCAGAGCCGCCTGAGGCAGTGCTACGCACGGGATTGCCGGTGCGCATCGCGAGGCTGAGCTCGGCGTACTCGGGGTCGGCGAACCGGTGCACGGTCTCCAGCCGCAGCACCCACCGTGGGTCGGACCAGCGCACGGCGAGGTCGAGGACGCCACCGCGGCCGACGGCAGGGAGCTGGTGCCGGTCCCCGACCAGGGCGACCCTGGCGCCAGCCTCGTCCGCAACCGTGAACAGGGCATGGGCGATGTCCTGGTCGAGCATCCCAGCCTCGTCGACCAGCAGCAGGTCACCCCGCCGCAACCTCGCCTCAGGCACCGGTTCGGGTGCGTCGACGCGGCTCCAGTGGCCGCGGTCGTCCCAACGGAACCCGTGCTGGTGCACCAACCACGCCGCGGTGGTCGCGAACGCGCCGAGCTCACGACCGGCGACCTCGGCCGCCTTCAAGCTGGGTGCCACCACACACAGCCGATGTCCGCGCTCTGACCCGGTTCCGCAGGTAAGTCCCGAGGTTGTCGGGGTGTGAACGCAACAAGTGCCTTTCAGTTCGGCAAGATCGCGGTTGTCGAGACGTTGATCTGAACCGAGTGAAAGGCACCTGTTGGGTGAGC
>JBMOMG010000043.1:0-44944 GCA_049323155.1 Actinomycetota bacterium
CCCGGGCCCTCAGCAGTTCACCAGCGCAGCGAAGCGCTGGTGCACCGTGTCCCAGGTGGTTGAGTCAAGCTCTCCCACGCTCTCCGGTGCGAGGTTTCGCGACGCTGCCAGGATCTCGTCGGCGAGGGTCGACAGCGGGATGCAACCTCGCCGCGTGTCTACCGAACGAGCGGTTCCGCGCATGCGTGCCGCCTCGACCGCGCCGCCGGAGTCACCGACGATCAAAGGAAGCCCACAGGCACCGGCTTCGAGGAACACAATCCCGAACGCCTCGGCCTCCAGGCCGAACAGCCGGCTGCGGACCGGCATCGCGAAGACATCCCCCGCATCGGTGTAGGCCGGGACCTCTTCCCACGGCACACTGCCGGTGAAGATCACCGAGTCGCTCACACCCAGTCGCCGCGCGAGCCGCTCGATGCGCGGCCGGTCCGGACCGTCGCCGACCAGGAGCAACCGAGCGTCAGGCAGTTCGTGCAGCACACCCGGCCACGACCGCACGAGAGTGTCCTGACCTTTCCGTCTCACGAACCGTGCCGTGCACACGACCACCGGAGCGTCCGACGGGATGCCGAGCCGCTTACGAACCTCCGCTCCCCCGCACCCCGGGTAGAACCGGTCGATGTCCACGCCGGGAGAGAGCTGCACCATCCGGGCCGCGGCGGCCGGCGACAGCGCGGGAGCGATCCGTTCGCGGCACCACTGGCTGACGTAGGTCATCACGTCGACGGAGTCGCCGATCCGCCGCAGCAGCTGGCGGGTCACCGGCACCCGTGCCCACCACACCTCGTGACCATGGGTCAGCGCGACGATCCGTCGAGCTCCGGCGCGACGCAGGCGACGTCCGAGCAGGCCCAGCGGTGCGCTGGCGCCGAACACCACCCGGTCGCAGTCGTGCCGCCGCATGACCTCGACGACCCGCCGAGCCACCGCTGGAGTCGGCAGCAGCATCGAGGCCGGGTCGCGGTAGACGGGGAACGGCAGCCTCGCGTCGTACTCCAGGTCGCCGGGCATCGACGCGGTGTAGACGACGACCTCGTCGGGGTCCATCCGTTCGCACAGCGCGAGCACGAACGTCTCGATGCCACCGCGCCGCGTCGGGAAGTCGTTGGTGACGAACAGCACCCGGCTCACGGGAGGAGACCGGCCTCGGCCAGGGAGTCGGGAAGCCCGGCTCGCTGCAGGAGCGTGGGGTGGGAGCCGAACCAGAACTGGCTCCACGCCGGCGGGGTCGGGTCGGCCAACGAGGCCAGGGCCAGTTCACGCTGCATGTTCACGAACGTATCGGAGTCCCTTGTCGCCACGATGGCCTCCCGGTCCGCGCGCACCTCGATGGCGCGGCTGATGGTGCCCTGCACCGGGGAGACCGCCAGCATCGCGAAGGCCGAGAGCGCGAGCACCAGGGGTACGGCGGCCGGGTCGCCCGGTCCCTCCACGCCGGCACGACGTCGCACCCGCGAGGAGTCAAGGACCAGCGCCAGCAGCGAGACACCGAGCACCGCGCCGGCCGCACCGAGACTCGTGCCCAGCAGCACGTCGTTGTGCTCGGCGTGCGCGAGCTCGTGGGCGACCACGGTCAGCGCCTCCGGCTCGGGCAGGTCCTCGACGAGGTTGTCGTAGAGGACGACGCGCCTGGTGCCACCGAACCCCGACACGTAGGCGTTGAGCGTGGTCGTGCGGCGGGACGCGTCCGCCACGAGCACCTCGTCGACCTGAACTCCCTGCCTGTCGGCGAGCTCGAGGACCGCGCTGCGCAGTTGCCCGTCCAGGAGCGGCTCGAACCGGTTGAAGATCGGCTCGATCAGGACCGGGTAGAGGAACGAGCCGGCCAGCGTCAGCGCAGCGGCCGCTCCCCCGGCCCACGCGAACCACCGACGCGGGGAGCGGCGTGCGGCAAGCACGAGCAGCAGCAGCACCAGCGAGGTGAGCAGCCACGAGACCAACAGCGACTTGCCGTAGTCCACCGCCCAAGCGCCCCAGCCCTGCTCCGTCAGGCCGTAGGCGAGGTTGCGGCGCCGGATGAGCACGGAGAACGGCAGCGTCGCCGCCCGGCCGATCGCGAGGACCAGCAAGGTCCCCGTCGGCACCGCCAGCCACCAGCGCAGTCGGCCGAACCAGCCCCGGACCAGCCGTGAGCCGACGGACGTGAACCCCAGCAAGGCAGCCACGGCCAGCGAGACGGCGTAGGACGCCCAGCCGAGGTAGCGCCGGACACCGGCGTACTCCTCGGCCCTCGCCACCTGCTCGGACGTGAATATGTCGAGGGGTTGAGCGGGTCGGAGCCTTCCGCCGGGGACCCAGTCCCACGGCACGAGGACCGCGGCCAGCGCCAGGAACGCGAGCGCGGACAGTGCCGCGACGATCCAGGCAGTACGGCGGTCGAGGGTCATCCGGCCAGCTCGCGGAGGTAGTCCTGCCACTCGTGCGTGAACTGCCCCTCGGTGGTGCCGACAGCGGAGAAGGCCTCCCGCACCGAGCGGCCGGACTCGACCTCGTCATACAGGCGGACCAGGGCCCGCTCGCCGTACCGCTCGGCCAGGAGCTTGCAGGCCAGCCAGGCCGACTCGTACGACGTGCCGAGCAGCTTGTTGGCCGGGTCGAACTCGTCGGGACCGGGAAGCACGTCCGGCGGGCCGCTGCGCCGGACCTCGGCCAGAATCTGGCTCGCCGTGACCTCCACCGGCAGGTCGGTGCGGGCGAGGGCGACGTAGTCCGCGAACCCTTCGAGGAGCCACAGCGGCATCGTGGAGGTGGCGGCGTCGACGGCGACGTGGGTGGCCTCGTGGCTCATCACGATCTGGGAGCCGTCCTCACCGAGGTTCGTGAAGACCGCGGGGTTGATGAGGATGTGCACCGGCGACGACGGGCTGAGCGAGCCGTCGACCGTCGCTGTGACCGCGGCGATGGAGTCGTAGGTGTCCGGCTCCGCGTCGAGCATCCGGTGGAGCTGGTCGTCGTCAGCCGGGACTTCGACGACCAGCCGGCCACGCCAGCGGGGCAGCACGGCCCTGACGTCCTTCACCGCCTGGTCGGCCAGAGTGGTGTAGCGGTCGAGCTGGCCGGGGTCGGCGGCAGCCACCAGAGCCCGGGGTGAGCGGTGCACCGCGAGGTCGTCGAGGAGCCACAGCGGCACCGGCTGGGCGTCCCCGGCTCCGATGCTGCCCAAGGCGACTCCCTTCGGGGTGTCGACGAACGTGAACGGCACCTCCATGGTGCTCGTGGACTCGTCATATCCCTCGACGCGCCAGGAGACCGAGACGTTCCCGATCCACGCGTCCGGGCCGTACTGCCTCCGGACGGGGTCGGGCAGCACCCCGGACTCCTCGACGAACCGCAACGCCAGCTCGCCGATCCCGAGGGATCGCACGTTGTCGTGGATCCAGCCCAGACTCCGGCGGGCCGCGCGGTCTCCGGGCGCGGCCAGGGTGACGGCACTGCGCCGGGTCCCGTCGGTCAGCGCGTCGTCGAGATCCGCCAGCAGCGTGGCGGCGCCGTCCGCACGCAGGTCCGTGCTCGACGCCGGCTCCGCCGGCTCGGTCGGGGTGATGACCTCCCGGTCACCGAGGCGGAGGACGAGGAACGTGCCGAGCACCGCCAGCAGCACGAAGCCGGCCACCCACAGCAGTGGGCGGCCGGCTCGGGAGACGGGGTCAGCCGATGCGTCGCGCACCGGAGTACGGCATGGAGAAGACGCCGGCGATCCGGACGCCGGTGCCCGGGTTGGCGGCGTCGACGATCTGGCCGTTGCCGATGTAGATGCCGACGTGGCTGACCGGGCTGTAGTAGAAGACCAGGTCGCCCGGCTGCAGGTCGGAGGAGGAGACCGGCGTACCCATGCTCATCTGGGCGCTCGAGGAGTGCGGCAGGCTCACGCCGGCCTGCGCCCAGGCCGCCATGGTGAGACCGGAGCAGTCGTAGGCGTCGGGGCCGGCTGCGCCGTAGACGTAGGCGTCGCCGACCTGGGCGAGCGCGTACTCCACGGCCGCGCCCGCGCGCCCCGAGACCGGTACGTCGGGCAACGGGGTCCGTGTGGCACTGCGGCTGACCCGGCTTGCGCGCGAGGCGGCCGCGGCGTCCATCTCGTCGAGGAGCGCCTCGGCCTCCGCGGCCTTCTCGTCGACCTCCGCCTTCTCCTCGGCGAGCTGCGCCTCGGTCTCCGCCAGGGCAGCGAGCTCCCGCTCGGCGGCGGCCTCGCGCAGCTCCAGCTGCTTGAGCTGGGTCGCGAACTCGGCCATCAGCTGGGCCTGCTGGTCGTTGTAGGCCGAGACGGTGGCGATCTGGTCGAGGAAGGCGTCCGGGTCCTTGGACAGCAGCACCTGGGTGGTGGTCGACAGTGCCTGGCCCTGGTAGGCCGCGACCACGGTGGAGGCGACCTGCTCCCGGACCGCGTCGACGCGCTCCTGCTGCCGGTCGAGGTCCGCGCGCAGGGTCCGCAGGCTCTCCCTGGTCCGCTGCAGCTCCAGCCGTGCGTCGTTGTAACGCTCGGAGGCCTGCTCAGCCTCGTGGTAGAGCCGTTCGACCTTGGCCGCGACGTCGTCACGGTCCGGTTCGGCCTGGCTGGGGGCGGCGACGAGCAACGAGCCACCGAGGGTGGCGACGCCGCATGCTGCGATGACGCTGGTGATGCGCTTCCGGCCGTCGAGCACGAGCGGACGGTCTCCTCTTTGTCCTGACGCCTACCGGGTGAGCTGACGGGTTCGGGCGGCAAAGAAGACCCTACGAGCGCGGCAGCCACTCGCGTGGTTGCGCGCGCACGATTCACCCCAAGGAACGTGGTTCCCCGGCTCCGGCCACGACTTCCCCTTCGGGACCGGACTCGGCGCGGCACCTGAGTCGACCCGGTCTGGTCAACTGCCGCAGGTGCCTCCTGAAGGTTATGCGGAGGTCCGGAACGCCGCAAACGATTCCGGCATGTGGCGTAGACCGATTTTGTGACTTTTCGGACGTTGCGGATCCTCAGGTTTGGGTCGCGGCCGACCGGTCAAGCGGAGGCGGCGTCGACGTCGGGGCCGGACAGTGGCGCCACCATCCTCAGCGGGGGCACCAGCCCGGAGCCGGCGAGCACGTCGAGGGCACGTCGCTCGTCGTCGTCGAACCTGAGCTCGGGTGGTGGCCCGAGCAGGACGGTCACCACGCAGTCGGTGCAGGCCGGGCCTCGCACGACGCAGGTGTCGCAGTCGATGTGCACGCTCATGTCGCCTCCTGGGGAAGTCGTTCGCATCGTGAGCAGGACGGTGCCAGGCACCTCCGACAGTTTCCGCGCGGCGTGTCGCAACGGTCGCCCGAGGGTCCGCCGCGAGGTCACGATTCCGACACCTCGCTCCGGGGCCGGCACCATGCTCGGTAAAATCTGTGCCAAGCCCCGATGAACGACGACCGATCCCGCCCCGAGCCCGAGAAGCCGCCGATGACCGATCCCGAGCCCGGCCGGGGCGCCGGCGCCGACCTCGCGCGTGCCGCACGACCGACCGGCATCTACCTCTCGTTCACGCTCGTCGTGGGCCTCCTCGGCGAGTTGCTGCTGGAGAGCGCACGCACCGACTGGAACTGGGCCTACGTGCTCCACCTCGTCGGCCGAGAGAGCGGAGTGCTGCTCCTGGGAGCCGTGGTCCTGGCGTTGGGAGCCGGTCTCGTGCTCGCTGTCAGCGGCCGCATGTGGGTCAGCGGCGTCGTGGTGCTCGGCCTCGCGGCGGTGGTGGGTCTGGCCAGCAACCTCAAGTACGTCGCCCAGCGCGAACCCCTCTACCCGCGCGACCTCGTGTTCGCGCTGCAGCCGGACTTTCTCATCGAGATGGTCGAGCCGCGGGTGCTCTGGCAGGCCGGGCTCGGCCTGGCCCTCCTGGCGGCCGTGAGCTGGGGGCTGAGCCGCCTGTTCTCGATGTGGCTGCACCGGGCACGCCCGCAAGGACTCCGGCGGAGGACCGCGGTCGTGGGCCGGGCGGGCGCGGCCGCGGCCTGCCTTCTGCTGCTCTCGTCGCTGGCGCAGTTCCAGCAGCCCGGCAACCCGTGGCGGGGAGCGTACGAAGCCTTCGGTGCGGACTGGGCGAAGGCCAGCCAGCCGAACAACTACCGCGCCAACGGTTTCCTGGGTGGCTTCCTCTACAACCTCGACACCCCCGGGATGCGGCGTCCCCCGGCGTACTCACACGAGGCGATGCAACGGATCGTCGCCCGCTACACCGCCGCCGCCGAGGCGTGGAACTCGCAGGCGCGAGGCAGCGTCGAGGACGTCAACGTCGTGATGGTGCTCTCGGAGTCGCTGAGCGACCCGACCCGGTGGGCGGGGATGTCGCTGGCCGAGGACCCGCTCCCCCGCACCCGGGCGCTGATGCAGCGGGCCCCGCACGGGCTCATGCTGAGCCAGAAGATCGGCGGCGGCACCTCCAGCATGGAGTTCGAGGCGCTGACCGGGATGTCGCTGGCCCAGTTCGACCCGGCCATGGACACGCCGTACCAGATGCTGGTGCCTCGATTCCGCACCTTCCCCTCGGCCGTGCGTACGTTCGAGCGCCTGGGGCACGCCACCACAGCCATCCACCCCTATGAGCCGACGATGTACCAGCGCGACCGGGTGTACCCGATCCTGGGGTTCGACGACTTCGTGGCGCGCGACGACATGACCTACCGCGGCCACCTCGAGGACGGCCGGTTCATCTCCGACCACGCGGCGTTCCGGCAGACTCTCGACACGCTCGAGGACCACGACGAGCCGGTCTTCGTGAACCTGGTCACGATGCAGAACCACACGCCGTACTCCGGCTCCTACTCGCAGCCGGTCCCGGTCACCGGTATCGGCCAGCAGGGCACCGACATGGTCGGCCAGTACGCCGAGGGCCTGTCGCGCACAGACCTCGCGATCAGTAGGTTCGTCAAGACACTCTCCCGCTCCGACGAGAAGATCGTCCTCCTGCTGTACGGCGACCACCTTCCCGCCGGACTCCCCGACGAGGTCATCGAGGCGAACTCCGACCGGGTCCTGCACGAGACACCGTTCTTCGTCTACGCGAACTTCCAGGACCTCCCGCCGGAGGAGCTGCCGACGACCAGCCCGATCTTCTTCATGCCGCGGCTGCTGCGGATGCTGGATGCACCGCTCACGCCGTACTACGCGTTGCTCAGCGAGCTCGAGCAGCACGTCACCGCGATGGAGCACGGCCGGATGCTCGGCCCCGAGGGCGACGGGCTCTCGCCGGGCCAGCTCTCGCCCGAGGCCCGGCGGGTGCTGCGTGACTACCGGTTGGTGCAGTACGACCTGTCGGTCGGGAAGAGGTACGCCGAGGCGATGACCGTGCCCTCCCAGGAGCAGGCCCTCGCCGCCTCAGGAACGGGCCAGTAGCCGGCTCAGCACGACGGCCCCGACGACCCTCGCGCCACGACGCCGGACGTCGCCCGCGACGGCCTGGTCGCTGGTGACGACCACGACCGGGCGGCCCGGCGGCTCGGCGGCCACGAGCTGGCGGATGACGTCGTCGGCGATCACGCCGTAGGGGCTGTAGAGCACCCGCACACCACGGGGCCGCTTCACCAGCGGCCGCTCGACCTTGTCAGCAGCGTCGAACACCACGGTGACCTCGGCCTGGGTGCGCGCCGCCAACGGCGCGAGGCCGCTGAGCAGACGGTCACGCTGGATCTCCAGCGTCGACTCCGGCCAGGCGTTCTTCGTGACGTTGTAGCCGTCCACGACCAGGTGCACCCGGGGCAGGGCGAGCAGCTGGTCGAGCAGAGCCGGGTCGTCCGCGGCGAGCGAGCCGTGGCTGCTCGGTGTCCGGGCGCCCTGCTCGGCGACGTCGGCCTCGACCGCGTCGGCCGGGGCCCCCTCGACCGGCGGCAGTGCCAGCTCCCGGCGTAGTCCTTGAGCGGCGTCCAGGAGGGTGTCGAGCAGGAGGCGGGCACGCAGGGTGGCCTCCCCCTTCTCGGCGCGGCCGGCCCGCCGTTCCGTGGCGAGCTCGCGTTCCAGCTCCTCGACACGAGCCCGGAGCCGTCGTACCTCACCGTCGAGGCCACCGACCGCCGCGGCGGCCTGGCCGGTGGCCTGCGCCGCGGACTCCTCGGCCGTGCGGGCGGCCTGCTCGGCCGCCTTCAGCCTGGTGCGGGTGTCGCCGAGCTTGTGCCGCAGCTCGGAGTTCTCGGCCTTGAGCACCGAGACCTGCTGGCGGTTGCGCTCACGGGTCTCCCGCAGCTCGGCCACGGCGTCGTCGAGCTGCCGGCGCAGCCGCTCGACCTGCTTGCCGACCTCACGGGTGGCGGAGACCTGCCGCTCGGCGTCGGCCACGTCGGCGGCCCGCTCCACCACGTCCGTCCACCCGGGCGGCCGCAGCAGGTAGGCGACCGCGGCGAGCTCGACCGGGTCGGCAGCTGCCGGGGCGCTCCCCCGGTCCAACGCCTGCGCGAGGTCGGGGACGTGCGCGCGGACCTGGCCGGCGATCCGCTCCCGGAACCCCTCGTCGGTCTCGAGAACCCCGGCGATCTGGGTGCCGGCGAGCTTGCCGCGCCGCCCTGGCGCGAACGACGCGACACGCTTGAGCGAGGCCGGCAGCTGGTCGGCGGGCAGCGCGCCGAGAGCGTCGGCGGCCAGGGCGATCACTCGGGTGCGCACGACGTCGGGCAGGGGACCCTCGAGTCCTCTGTCGGTCGGCTCCTCCAGCTCCGTGATCGGGACGTCGTCCCTCCCCTCGGGCGAGCCGCTGGCCTCGGCAGCTGTCACGAAGTGGGTGCGTCGGCTTCTGTGCGGTCGACGAGCTCGATCGCGTCGGACCGGCCGCACCAGCGACAGGTCACCGACTCGACGTCCTCGCCCAGGGTGCTGGTCTCCTCCACCTGGTGCTCCCCGGCGAGGTCGAAGTGCCAGAACTCGGTGGTGCGCCGCGTGCGCGTCACGTCGAACCTGGTCAGGTTGCCGCAGCCGCCGCACCGCCAGCGGGTGTTCGCGTCGGGCAGGGATACGGCCACAGGGTTCTCCTCGGTGAGGTGCGAGATCGGTTGGTCCGGCGCAATCCATCGTACTTGCGCGTGCCTGCCCGAAATGGTCGGTGGCCACGTCTAGCGTCACGACCATGACCAGCAGCACGGCCATGTCGCACCCCGGGAGCGTCGCCCCCGCGGCCTCCGCTGCCACCCGCTGGGAGAGCCAGCGCAGCTTCGACGAGCTCGGCCGGCCGTTGCGTGACATCACGTTCTGCGTGGTGGACCTCGAGACCACGGGTGGCTCGGCCGCCGGCGGCTCGATGATCACCGAGATCGGTGCCGTCAAGGTCCGCGGCGGCGAGATCCTCGGCGAGTTCCAGACCCTGGTCAACCCGTTCCAGTCGATCCCGGCGTTCATCGCCGTGCTGACGGGCATCACCGACTCGATGGTGGCGACCGCGCCCGGCATCGAGCAGGTCCTGCCACAGTTCCTGGAGTTCGCCCAGGGCTGCGTGCTCGTCGCCCACAACGCCCCGTTCGACGTCGGCTTCCTCAAGCACTTCGCCGCCCAGCAGGAGCGCCCCTGGCCGGCCTTCGAGGTGCTCGACACCGCCCGGCTGGCCCGCCGGGTGATCACCCGGGACGACGCCCCGAACTGCAAGCTCAGCTCCCTGGCGGCCCTGTTCGGCGCATCGACCACGCCCAACCACCGCGCGCTCTCCGACGCCCGCGCCACGGTCGACGTGATGCACGGGCTGTTCGCCCGGCTCGGCGGTCTCGGGGTGCACACGCTCGAGGAGCTGCAGACCTTCAGCTCGCGGGTCTCGCAGGCGCAGCGCAAGAAGCGCCACCTCGCGGAGGTCCTCCCGCACGCTCCCGGTGTCTACCTCTTCCGCGACGACCGCGACCGGGTCCTCTACGTCGGCACCTCCAAGGACCTGCGCACCCGCGTCCGGTCCTACTTCACCGCCTCGGAGACCCGGTCCCGGATGGGCGAGATGGTCGGCCTGGCGGAGTCGGTCACCGGCATCGAGTGTGCGACGGCGCTCGAGGCGGAGGTCCGCGAGCTGAGGCTCATCGCCGAGCACAAGCCGAAGTACAACCGCCGTTCCCGGTTCCCGGAGCGGGCCCACTGGGTCAAGGTCACCGTCGAGCCCTGGCCACGGCTGTCCCTGGTCCGACAGGTGCTCCACGACGACGCGGAGTACCTCGGCCCCTTCGGCTCCAAGAAGGTCGCCGAGCGCGCCGTCGCGGCACTCCACGAGACGTTCCCGATCCGTCAGTGCAGCGGCCGGATGCCGAAGCAGCCGTCCCAGAGCTCGTGCGTGCTCGGGGAGATGGGTAGGTGCCTGTCCCCGTGCGACGGGAGCGTCACCGCGGAGGTGTACGACGGCGTGGTCGGCGACCTGCGCACCGCACTCGTGGCCGGCCCCGATCGGGTGATCGCCGCGCTCACGTCGAAGATGACGGCCCTGGCCACCACCGAGCGCTTCGAGGAGGCCGGCACCGTGCGCGACCGGCTCGCGGCATTCCTCAGGTCCGCCGCTCGCACGCAGCGCCTGCACGCCCTGACGCGCTGCGCCGAGCTGGTGGCTGCCCGGCGCGACGACGACGGCAGGTGGAGCGTCCACGTAGTCCGCCACGGCCGGCTCGCGGCCGCCGGTGTGATCCCGCCCGGTGCGCACGCGGGCGAGTGGGTCAAGCAGCTGCGCGCCGGCGCGGAGACGGTGATCCCCGGACCTGGTCCCACACCGGCGGCGACCGCCGAGGAGAGCGAGAAGATCCTGCGCTGGCTGGAGTCCGACGGCGTGAGGCTGGTCCACGTCGAGGGCGAGTGGAGCAGCCCGCTCGGAGGCGCTCGCAAGCACCTGCGGCTGCACGACGCGGTCAACGAGTCCAAGGCGGAGCTGGTGCCCTTCGGGGATCGGCGCCCCCTCCGCCCGATGCACCAGCCGACGCGGTGAGCGGCGCTCCGGTGCGAGGTCGGTTCGTCATGGTTTGTAGCCTTGCCCGATGACGTGGCTCGACGCACTCGGCTGGGCCGGATCGGCCCTACTGGTCTTCTCGCTCGCCCAGGCGCGCGTCCTCCGGTTCCGGGTCCTCAACCTCATCGCCTGCGCGATCCTGGTGGTGTTCAACTGGCTGCTGGGCATCTGGCCGATGGTGGCGATGAACCTCGTGCTCACCGGGATCAACGCCTGGTTCATCCGCAGGCTCGTCGCTGACCGCCACGACCCGGAGGTCTTCGAGGTCCTGGAGGTCGGTCCCAACGACGAGTACCTCCGCCACGTCCTGCGCGTGCACAGCGCCGACATCCTCGCCCACCAGCCCGACCTCGTCTGGGACGGCGCCGACGCCGGCCGCAGCGCCTACCTCGTGCAGCGCGGCGACGAGACCGTCGGCGTCGTCCTGGTCCGCGACGCTGGTGAGCAAACAGCCCAGATCGAGCTGGACTACGTCACCCCGCGGTTCCGCGACTTCTCCCCCGGCGAGTTCGTGTGGCGTCGCAGCGGCCTGCTCAAGGAGGACGGCTACCGGCGGGTGGTCAGCCCGCGCAACATGGTCGCGCCCTACTACGACAAGGTCGGCTTCCGCCGCGAGGGCGACGTTTTCGTCCTCGACCTGTGACAGCCGCCCGATCCAGGGCATGTGCGGCGCACAGTCCGATAGCGTGGCGGTCATGATCACCGCCATCGTGTTCGTCAAGGCCGACGTCGCCCGGATCCCCGAGGTGGCCGAGCAGATCGCTGCGCTCGAGGGCGTCAGCGAGGTCTACAGCGTGACCGGCCAGATCGACCTGATCGCGCTCGTCCGGGTCCGCCAGCACGAGGACGTCGCCGCGGTCGTCGCCGACCGGCTCAACAAGGTCCCCGGTGTGCTCGAGACCGAGACGCACATCGCGTTCCGCACCTACTCCCAGCACGACCTCGAGTCGGCGTTCTCCCTCGGCCTTGACTGAGCTGCGACGCCTGGCGAGACAGCAGAGTCAGCTGCTGCTCCCCGTTCTCCTCTTCCTGGGGACCTTCTCCGTCTACGCCCTCACCACCGAGCGTGAGGCCGTGAACACCGACGCGTACGCCGCCTCGGCGGGCGCATGGCGGATCGCCACGGCCGGCACGCCGTGGTTCGACGGACTCGACGTCGAGCAGATCGACGGAACGCACACCGACTTCGACGGTGGCAACTCCAACGGGCAGTGGCTCTCGCCGTCGGCCAACGGCCACGTCACGGCCCAGCGGATGCCCGGACCGATCCTCGCCGGGGTGCCGTTCTACTGGGTGCTGGCCGAGGGCGCCACGGAGGCGGACTTCTCTCTCCTCCCCGGTGGACTTGCAGCCTCCGCCCTGAGTGCCGGTGCCGTCACCCTGATGTTCCTGGCGCTGCGCACGCGCACGAGTCTCCGCCTGGCATCAGCGGGGGCCTTGGCCTTCGCCTTCGCCACGCCTACCTGGACCGTCTCCGCCAACGGTCTGTGGACCCATCCGGTCACCCAGCTCGGGATCGTAGGCGCTGCCTATGCGTCTGCACGCAACCGCTGGTGGTGGGCCGGTCTGGCCCTCGGCGTCGCCATGTGGGGACGTCCGCACGTCGCTCTCATCGCTGCCGTCCTGGGACTGGGCGTCGCGTGGAGCCGACGCCGCTGGCAGATCGCACTGGGTGTCGCCCTGCCCACGGTGGCCAGCCTCGGCGGCCTGGCGATCTGGAACCGTGTCGTGCACGGGAAGTGGTCCGTCGGCGGCGCCTACACCGACGCGGTCATCGAGCGTGCGGCCACCGGAGCCGGAGCCGAGCTGGGCCAGGAGCAGCTCTTGAACTACCTCGGGTTCCTCGTGTCCGCCGACCGCGGGTTCCTGGTGTGGACACCGGTGGTCGCCATCTTGCTGCCGGCTCTGTTCCGGGCACGTCGGAGCCTTCCGGACTGGGCCGTGTTCCTGCTTCTCGGCGGAGTCGTCTACACGTTCTTCCAGCTCCGTCTGAACCACTTCGCCGGTGGCGTCGGGTTCTACGGCTACCGGCACGGCCTCGAGCTGCTCGCCGCGATGACACCGGCACTGGTGCTTGCAGTTCCCTATGCCGGCAGGCTGGCACGCGCCCTGTTGCCACCTGTCCTCGCGCTCCAGGCGGCGGGGATGCTGATCGGGGCCGCCATCGAAGGGCTCTTCGTCGACCTGACCGACGTGTGGACCGACAACAGCCTCTGGCTCGGTCTTCGCGAGGCACCACTGCTGATCGGCACGATCCTGGTCATCGCCGTGGCCGCGGCACTGCTCGTCGCACACAGGATCCTGCCCCAGCTTGCACCGTCCTCATCGAGCTCGGCGATACCCGAGAGAGCGCAATCCGGCATCGCCGAGTAGGTGGCGCCTCAGGTGGCCGAACTCCGGTTCGGTGCCGCCTTGGCCTCAGCCCCTCCGGCGTACGACGTCCGCCAGCCGCGTCGCACGCGAGGACCGCAGGACGTCCTCGAGCATCAACGGCTCCCCTGCCGGACCCGCCAGCGGCACCCGCCAGTTGGGGTACTCGTCGGTGGTCCCCGGCTGGTTCTGGGTACGGCGGTCACCGACCGCGTCGGGCAGGGCCACCGAGAGCAGCCGGGCCGGGGTGAGCATGAGGTACTCGTGCAGTGCGAGCACGGTGTCCTCCACCGACGGGTCGTCCCCGAGGAGCCCCCGGGAGCGGACCTCGTCGAGCCACGCACCGCGGTCGGCCGCGTCGGCGGCGATCTCCTCCTCCAGCGACCGGGTCAACAGACCGAGCGAGTCACGCAGCCGGACGTGCTCGGCGGCCAGGTAGCCGGCGGTCGGCGGCAGGTCGTGGGTGGTGACCGAGGCCAGGCAGTACTCCCTCCAGTGCTCGGCGGGCAGCGGCCTGCCGTCAGAGCCGTTCTCGAACCACAGGATCGACGTACCGAGGATGCCGCGCTGGCGCAGGTAGTCGCGGGCGGACGGCTCGACGGTGCCGAGGTCCTCACCGACCACCACGGCGCCGGCTCGCTTCGCCTCGAGCGCGAGCACCCCGACCATCGCCCGGTGGTCGTAGTAGACGTAGGTGCCCTCGTGCGGGGAGTTGCCCACGGGCACCCACCACAGCCGGAACAGTCCCAGGATGTGGTCGACCCGGACCCCACCGGCGTGCCGCAGCACGGCGGCGATCAGGTCCCGGAACGGCCCGTAGCCGAGCTCGGCGAGCCGGTCGGGGCGCCACGGCGGCTGCCCCCAGTCCTGGCCGAGCTGGTTGTAGGCGTCGGCGGGCGCGCCGACCTGGATGCCGGTCGCGTAGGTGTCCTGCAACCGCCACGCGTCGGCACCACCGGGATAGACGCCGACGGCGAGGTCGTGCATCACCCCGAGCCGCATCCCGGCGGCGACGGCCTTGGCCTGGGCGGTCTGGAGCTGCTCGTCCATCACCCACTGCAGCCACATGTGGAAGTCGACCCGCTCGGCGTGCTTCTGGGCAAACTGCGTCACCGCCTCCGACGCGGGGTGCCGCAGCTCCTCGGGCCACTCGCGGTAGTCGAAGCCGTGCACCTCGGCCAGCGCGCTCCAGCGGGCGAAGTCCCGGAGGCTGTGCCCCTCGCGCCGGCAGAACGATGCATAGTCGACCTCGCGGCCTGCCGTGCGCGGCGCGGCGTGGACGAGCCGCAGCGCCTCGAGCTTGGCGGTCCAGGAAGGATTGCGCTCGATGGCGTCGACCCCGTCGAGCGACTTGCGGAGGGACGCGCCGATCCGGTCCACCTCGTCCCGGTCGGCGGCCGACAGCGCGGCGTACTCCGCGATCCGCTCCACGCGGAGATAGAGCGGGTTGAAGAACCGGCGCGACTTGGGCAGGTACGGCGAGGGCTCCATCGGCGCGGTGGGCTCGCCCGCGTGCAACGGGTTCACGAGCAGGTAGTCCGCACCCAGCTCGGCCCCCGACCACACGGCGAGGTCGGTCATGTCGACGAGGTCGCCGACACCCCACGACTCGGCCGAGCGGACGCTGTAGAGCTGCGCGGCGAAGCCCCAGCCGCGGCGGTCGCCGAGCTGCTCGGGCAGCCCGAGCCAGGCCGGGGTGACGATCAGCGTGCACGAGCTCTCCTCGTCAGCCGAGCGCGCCCACAGCCGGTGATAGCCCAGCGGCAGGTCGGCCGGCAGCCGGAAGGACGCCTCGCCGACCATGGTCCCGGCGACCTCGTGCGGGGTCTCGGCGTTCTCCACCTGCTGCAGGTCACGCTGCAGCGTGCCGCTCTCCAGCTCGATCCAGACCTCGGCGGGCGAGCCGTGCGGGACGTGCACCCAGAACGTGGTCTCCTCGCCCTGCACCGCCACCACGCTCGGCGGCAGCATCCGCGCCCAGCGGGCCTCCCGCTCGGCCTCCAGCGCCGCCGCTGCCGCCGCAGGAGAGGACGCGTCGACGTCCATCGCGGCCAGCACGGCGACGATCGTCTCCTCGGGGACCTGCACGTGGTTGCCGCGCCAGTCCCAGTACTCCGTGGCGACCCCGCGGGCCCGCGCGAGCTCGAGGAGCTCGAAGCTGTGTCCAGTCACGCGCTCATCCTTACCCACCGGTGGGCCAGGCATGAAACCGGCGGGTTCAGGCGCGCCGGCTCGCCTCGACCCAGCGCTCGAGGACGTCGCGGGCGCATCCGGAGTCGATCGACTCCTGGGCACGCTGGATCCCGACTGTCAGCCGCTCCTCGAGGGTGCCCGGCTCGGCGGCGTGGACGGCGAGCGCCGCCCCGGCGTTGAGTACGACGGCATCCCGCACCTGTCCCTGCTCGCCAGCCATGACCCGGCGTACGACGTCGGCGTTGAACCGCGCGTCCTTGCCACGCAGCCCCTCGGCCGTGCCGCGCCAGATCCCGAAGTCGAGCGGCTCGAGCACGTGCTCGGTCACCGTGCCGTCGGTCACCGCCCAGATCCGCGAGGTGGTGGTCGTGGTGAGCTCGTCGAGCCCGTCGTCACCGCGGAACACCCAGGCGTCGACGCCGCGCTTGGCGAACACGCCGGCCATCACCGGTGCCATCGCCGCGTCGGCACAGCCGATCGCCTGCGCCTGCGGTTTCGCGGGGTGCGCCAGCGGGCCGAGGAAGTTGAAGGTCGTGCCGACCCCCAGCTCACGTCGCGGCACGGCGGCGTGGCGCAGCGCGGGGTGGAACGAGGCCGCGAAGCAGAAGGTGATCCCGACCTGCTCGACCATACGCCCGACCTTGTCCGCCGGCAGGTCCAGGCGCACGCCGAGCGCCTCGAGCACGTCGGCGCTGCCGGCCTTCGACGAGGCCGACCGGTTGCCGTGCTTGACCACCGGCACGCCCGCTCCGGCGGCCACGATCGCGGCCATCGTCGAGATGTTCACCGACATCGAGCGGTCGCCGCCGGTGCCGACGACGTCGAGCACGCGACCGTGGACGGTCAGCGGGGTGGCATGGGCGTACATCGCCTCGACGAGGCCCTCCACCTCGTCGACGGTCTCCCCCTTGGCCCGCAGCGCGACCGCGAAGCCGGCGATCTGCGACGGGGTCGCCTCGCCGGAGAGGATCTCCCCCATCGCCCAGGTGGTCTGGGCGCCGGTCAGGTCCCGGCGGCCGATCAGGGCGGAGAGGACCTCGGGCCAGGTGTGCGCGGCGGTCATCGGTCCCGTCCGGGACTCAGTGCGCCAGGGCGACACGCGGCTTCAGCAGGCGCGTCACGACCTCGGCGAGCAGGATCGGGTCGATCGGGTGCGGCACCGCAGCGTCCGCGCGCGACCAGGTGGCCAGCCACGCGTCCTGGGCGCGGCCGGTGAGCACCAGGATCGGCGGGCACTGGTAGATCTCGTCCTTCATCTGCTTGGCGATGCCCATGCCACCGGCGGGGGTGGCCTCACCGTCCAGGATCGCCAGGTCGAGCTGTCCGGCGTCGAACTGCTGCACCGCGACGGGCTCGGTCGCGACCTCGACGTACTCCAGCTCGGGGAGGTCCGGGTGCGGACGCCTGCCGAGCGCCATGATCACCTGCTGGCGGGTGTTCACGTCGTCGCTGTAGACGAGGACCTTCAAGGGACGGGCAGCCTGGGGGGCGGTGGTCGCATCGGTCACGCGCCCGATGTTACTCGTCGTGACCCCCGACCGGGGCAGAGCCCTGCGCTTCCAGGCGGTCCAGCCGCCGGTCCTCGCGCCGGGCCTCCCGCATCGACTCCCGCACCCACTGCACGAACAGCACGCCGAAGAACAGCAGGCCCACCACGTCGCCGGAGCCCCAGAGGATCCCGCCGGCCAGGTGCTGGTCGTCCGCGGGGTCGGGGAGCCAGTCCATCGGCAGCGCTCGGTACCAGTCCCCCGCGATCAGCTCGGTCTGGTCCATGATCGTGGTGCCCAGGAAGGCGTGGAACGGCAGCGTGAGGAAGATCATCAGCAGCCGGAAGGGGTAGCCCACGCGTCCTGGCACGGGGTCGACGCCGACCAGCGGCCAGAAGAACAGCGACCCGACGAGCACCAGGTGGATGTGCATCATCTCGTGCACGTACGTCGATCGCAGTGACGCGTCGTACCAGCCGGTGAAGTACAGCGCCCACGGGCTGATCACGAAGAGCAGGAAGGCCAGCGGCGGGAACGACAGCACCCGGGCCACCTTGGAGTGCAGCACCACCAGCAACCAGGCGCGGGGCCGCCGGGGCAGCGTGCGCAGGGCGAGGGTGACCGGTGCGCCCAGGGCCAGGAACAGCGGCACCGCCATCGACAGGATCATGTGCTGGACCATGTGCACGCTCAGCAGGACCGTGTCGTAGGCCGCGAGCCCCGAGGACGTCGCGACGTAGAAGCTGCCCATGCCGAGCACGACGAAGCTGATCGTCCGCGCCAGCGGCCAGGAGTCACCCCGGGCGCGCAGCGTCCACACCCCGAACAGGTACAGACCGACCGCCCACACGGTGAGCACGAACAAGAACGGGTCCATCCCCCACTCGCTGAAGACGGCGGACAGGTCGAACGGGGGCAGGCCGGAGAGCTCCTCCACGCCGGTGAGGGCACGCACGCCACCAGATTAGGCGGCGCCCGGAGCAGTCCGGAGGCCGGGACGAGCCGAACCACGGGCAGCAGAACCGCGGCTGGGGACCAAGGTCCGGGAAACGGGAGGACCAAAGTAAGGGGGGCGGATGTCTTCTGCGGAGGGTTACCGACATAATGTCCCGCGTGGCGACAGCAACTGTGATTCCTGCATCCCGTCTGCACGGGCACCATGACCGTCCCAGCATGGTCAGCGTCGGAACGATCGTCTGGCTCTCCAGCGAGCTGATGTTCTTCGCGGCGCTCTTTGCTGCCTACTTCACCATCCGCGCGGTCTCGCCGGATCTGTGGGCTGCCGAGGTCGAGAAGCTCAATGTGCCGTTCGCGACGGCCAACACGACGATCCTGGTGCTGTCCTCGGTGACCTGCCAGCTCGGCGTGTTCGCCGCCGAGCGCGGTCAGGTGGGCCGCACCGGCGGCCTGCTGAACGTCAAGGGCTGGGGCCTGCGCGAGTGGTTCGTGCTCACCTACGTCATGGGCGCGATCTTCATCGGCGGCCAGGCGCTGGAGTACGCCGAGCTCGTGCACGAGGGCGTGACGATGTCCTCCACCGCCTACGGCTCGATGTTCTACCTGACCACGGGCTTCCACGGTCTTCACGTCACCGGTGGTCTGATCGCCTTCCTCTTCGTGCTGGGCCGCACGTTCATGGCCCGCAAGTTCACCCACGAGCAGGCCGTGAGCGCCATCGTCGTGTCCTACTACTGGCACTTCGTCGATGTCGTGTGGATCGGCCTGTTCGCGACCATCTACCTGATCAAGTAGACGAGGACTCTTCGTGCGATTCCTAAGCGCTCGACTCTCAGCCAAGCGCCGCAGCCCCCTCGCCGGGGTCGTGGTGCTCCTGATGGGTCTGCTGTTCACCGGTGGCGCGTACGCCGTGCTGTCCCCCGCCTCGGCCACCGACGAGCTCGCCTCCGACCAGTCGCTCGTCGACCAGGGCCGTGAGCTGTTCCTCGTCGGCTGCGCCTCGTGCCACGGGCGCAACGCCGAGGGTCTGGTCACCAAGGACGGCACCCAGTACGGCCCGTCGCTGGTCGGTGTCGGCGCCGCCGCGGTCGACTTCCAGGTGTCCACCGGCCGGATGCCGATGGCTCGGCCCGGCGTCCAGGCCCCGCGCAAGGACCGGGTCTACAACGAGGAGGAGACCCGGGCGCTGGCCGCCTTCGTCGCCTCCCTCGGCCCCGGCCCCGCGATCCCGACCGCCGAGCAGTACGACCCGAACGAGATCCCCGAGGACGAGCGCGAGGAGGCCGTCGTCCGCGGCGGTGAGTTCTTCCGCACCAACTGCACCGCGTGCCACAACTTCGACGGCTCCGGCGGCGCCCTGCCCGGCGGCAAGTACGCCCCGACCCTCAAGGGCGTCGACGAGGCACACATCTACGAGGCCATGCTGACCGGCCCGCAGCAGATGCCCGTGTTCTCCGACGACGTGCTCAAGCCCGAGGAGAAGCGCGACATCATCGCCTACCTCAAGAGCCTCGAGGAGAACCCCGGCTACGGCGGCTTCTCCATGGGCGCCCTCGGCCCCGTGAGCGAGGGCCTGTTCGCCTGGCTCGTCGGCATCGGCGGCCTGGTCGGCTTCGCCGTCTGGATCGCCGCGCACACCGCCAAGTCCGAGAAGAGGAAGAAGGCGTGACCCACACCCCTGACGGCAGCAACATGCCGGTGCCGGGCAACGACGAGGCCGTCGTCGACCCGCACGCTCCGATCCCGGCCGAGCCGCTCGACAACCCCGGCCTGCCTGCTCACCAGCCGCGGCCCACCGACGTGGACCCGGCCGCCGAGAAGCGCGCCGAGCGCCAGGTCGCGACGATGTTCGGTCTCGCCGCGGTGATGTCGATCCTGTTCGTCGTCGCCTACTTCAGCTTCGACATCGGCGCCGAGGACCCCGACACCTTCCTCGGCCTGGGCGCCTCGACGCTGTTCCTCGGCCTCTCGCTGGGCCTCGCCCTGCTGCTCATCGGCATCGGCGCGATCCAGTGGGCACGCAAGCTGATGAGCGACGTCGAGATCGTCGAGTACCGCCACCCGGCGAGCTCGTCGGAGGAGGACCGCCGTACCGCCCTCGAGGCACTCGGGCAGGGCACCGCCGACTCCGGCATCACCCGCCGCCCGCTGATCCGTAACTCACTCATCGGCGCGCTGGCCATGCTCGGCCTGCCGGCCATCGTCGCGCTGCGCGACCTCGGGCCGCTGCCCGGCGACGCGCTGTCGCGCACCGTGTGGCGCAAGGGCATGCGGATCGTCAACGACGTCTCCGGCACCCCGATCCGCCCCGACGAGGTCGAGATCGGCCAGCTGATCAACGCCGAGCCGTCCGTCTTCTTCGAGACCGACGAGGAGGGCGAACCGCTGATGCACGGCCACGAGGTGATCGCGGAGAAGGCCAAGGCCGCGGTGATCCTGGTCCGGATGCAGCCCAAGGACATCACCCCGGCCGCCGGCCGCGAGAACTGGGGCGTCGAGGGCATCCTCTGCTACTCCAAGATCTGCACCCACGTGGGCTGCCCGATCTCGCTGTGGGAGCAGCAGTCGCATCACCTGCTCTGCCCCTGCCACCAGTCGACCTTCGACCTGGCGGACAACGGCAAGGTGATCTTCGGCCCCGCCGGCCACGCGCTCCCGCAGCTGCCGATGGGGGTCGACGACGAGGGCTACCTGATCGCGATGAGCGACTTCCTCGAGCCCGTGGGCCCGAGCTACTGGGAACGTGGTGAGTGACGATGGCCATCAAGACCAACGCCAAGACGGCCGCGGCTGCCGAGAAGCCGTCGAAGATCGGCGGTGTCGCGACCTGGGCCGATGAGCGCCTCGGGATCGCCGGTGCCGCGAAGAAGAACCTCCGCAAGGTCTTCCCCGACCACTGGTCGTTCATGCTCGGTGAGATCGCGCTGTGGAGCTTCGTGGTCCTGCTGCTCACCGGTGTCTTCCTGACCCTGTGGTTCAAGCCGAGCATGGCCGAGGTGATCTACCAGGGCTCCTACGAGGAGTACCGCGGCCTGCACATGTCCGAGGCCTACGCCTCCACGCTCGGCCTGTCCTTCGACGTCCGCGGCGGTCTGCTCATGCGGCAGATGCACCACTGGGCCGCGAACCTCTTCATCGGCGCGATGTTCGTGCACCTGCTGCGGGTGTTCTTCACCGGCGCCTTCCGCAAGCCGCGCGAGCTCAACTGGGTGATCGGCACGGTCCTCCTGCTGCTGGGCATCCTGGAGGGCTTCTCCGGCTACTCGCTCCCCGACGACCTGCTCTCGGGCACGGGTCTTCGCATCGCCGACGGCCTGATGAAGTCGAGCCCGGTGATCGGCACCTACCTGTCGTTCTTCCTGTTCGGCGGCGAGTTCCCCGGCGACGACATCATCCCGCGCCTCTACATGGTCCACATCCTGCTGATCCCGGGCCTGCTGCTGGCTCTGATCGGTGCCCACATGCTGCTGCTCGTGTACCACAAGCACACCCAGTGGCCCGGCCCCGGCCGCACCGAGCAGAACGTCGTCGGCTACCCGATGATGCCGGTCTACGCGGCGAAGGCCGGTGGGTTCTTCTTCATCGTGTTCGGCGCCACCGCCCTGATGGGTGCGCTGCTGAGCATCAACCCGGTGTGGAAGTACGGCCCGTACAACCCAGCCGAGGTGACCGCGGGCTCGCAGCCCGACTGGTACATGGGATTCGCCGAGGGCCTGCTGCGCATCATGCCCGCGTGGGAGTGGGAGATCGGTGGCTTCACGCTGCCGCTGAGCGTCTTCCTGCCCGGCGCGATCGTGCCCGTCGTGCTGCTGACCGTGGTGATCCTCTACCCGTTCATCGAGCAGTGGATCACCGGCGACAAGCGGGAGCACCACCTGCTCCAGCGGCCCCGCAACGCTCCGAACCGGACCGCGTTCATGGTCGCGCTGATGACCTTCTACGGCCTGCTCTGGGCCGCGGGCGGCAACGACATCATCGCGGTGATCTTCAACCTGAACCTCAACCAGATCACGTACTTCATGCGTGGTGCGGTGATCCTCGGCCCGATCCTGGCGTTCATCATCGCCAGGCGGTGGGCGATCTCGCTGCAGCGTCACGACCAGGAGAAGCTGCTCCACGGCTACGAGACGGGTGTCATCATGCGCTCGCCGGAGGGCCAGTACACCGAGCGGCACCTGCCGATCAACGCTGCCGAGGCCTACACGCTCACCGCGCGTGACCGCGACGAGGTCTACGAGCTGCCGCAGGGCGAGGACGCCAACGGCATCCCCTCCCCCAGCGCCCGCAAGGACCGGCTGCGCTCGCGGCTCTCGCGGTTCTGGTTCGCCGACGCGGTCCAGAAGCCCACGCGCGAGGAGCTCGAGGCGGCGCATCACCACGCCGAGCACGAGCTCGAGGTCCACGCCGGCGAGGCGCACTCGGCCGACGGCCACCAGTTCGACGGCCGCCACGAGGTGCACGGCGAGGAGCTGCGCAAGCACTGAGGTAGAAGCCCACGACGAGGGCCCCCGACTCATCCGAGTCGGGGGCCCTCGTCTTTTCGTGTCCGCACATCGAGGCCGCGGCTGCCCAGTTTGGGTGATGTGGCGCGCGATCCCCCCGACATACCTTGCGGTTGTCGGCGGAGCCGGGGGGACCGTTCTCCGACCGACGAGCACCCGGACGGAAAGTTCAGCGCGGTCGACGTGACGGCGTACTCGATGAAGGGGACAGACATGTCAGAGCAGAAGGGACTCCGCGTCGGAGTCGTGGGATGCGGCTACTGGGGCTCGAAGCACGTGCGTGCCCTCATGTCGCTCGAGTCGGTCGCCCAGGTCGCGGTCATCGAGCCGAGCGCGGAGCGCGGCGACGCGATCATTCGCATCTTCCCGACGATCCGCCGCTTCGAGACGCTGGAGCAGGCACTGCCCCACATCGACGCGGTCGTGATCGCGACTCCGCCGAGCACGCACGCTCCGCTCGCCCTCCAGGCGATCGCGCACGGCAAGCACGTGATGGTGGAGAAGCCGCTGTCGGTGAACACCGCCCTGGGTCGCGCGATGGTCGACGCCGCTCGGGCCGCCGGAGTGACCCTGATGGTCGGGCACACCTTCGAGTACCACTCGGCGGTGTGGAGCCTGCGCGACCTGGTGCAGGGCGGTGAGCTCGGCGACCTGTACTACCTCGACACGGCCCGGCTCAACCTCGGCCTCTACCAGCACGACGTCAACGTGCTGTTCGACCTTGCACCGCACGACATCTCGATCCTCAACTACGTGCTCGGCACCCAGCCGACCTCGGTGGAGTGCTGGGCCTCCCGCAACGCGCACCCGCGGCTCGAGGACATCGCGCACATGCGGCTCTACTACGACGAGCCGGGCGTCTTCGCCAACGTCAACGTCAGCTGGCTCGACCCCCGCAAGGTGCGCCGGGTGACGCTGGTCGGCAGCAAGAAGATGGTGGTCTTCGACGACCTCGACGCCGAGCAGCGGATCAAGGTGCACGACAAGGGCGTGCAGGCGATGACCAGCGGGGAGGCCGAGGAGGACCTCACCTCGCCGCCGATGTCCTACCGCTACGGCGACATCGTGGCGCCGTACCTCGTGGTCAACGAGCCGCTGAGGGTCGAGGACGAGCACTTCGTCGACTGCGTCCAGACCGGCATGGAGCCGCTCACCAACGGTGAGAACGGGCTGGCGGTGGTGGAGGTCCTCGAGGCGGCACAGATCTCCATGCGCGAGGGGCGGGCCGTGCGCATCGACGAGCTGCGGGAGAGCCTCGCGGTCGCTCCGGCAGAGGTGAAGATCCCGCGGCAGGCCGGGCCGGCCGACCGGCTTGCGCTGTGACTCAGGTGAAGGACAAGGGGGGCATCATGACTCAGACGGTGACACAGCTGCCGTTCCTCGACCTCGGCCCGATGACCGACGAGGTCCGGGACGAGGTGCTCGAGGGGTGGGCGCAGCTGACCAAGAACAACCAGTACGTCGGCGGCGAGGTCGTCTCGCGTTTCGAGGAGGACTGGGCGGCCTTCTGCGGCACCCGGTTCGCCGTGGGGGTGGCCAACGGGACAGACGCGCTGCACCTCGCACTGCGCGCCCTGGACATCGGGCCGGGCGACGAGGTGATCGTGCCGACGAACACGTTCGTGGCCACCGTCGAGGCCGTCGTCCTCGCCGGTGCCCGGCCGAGGTTCGTCGACGTGGACCCGGGCACGCTGCTCATCACGGCGGAGGCGATCGAGGCCGCGGTCACCCCGGCGACCCGGGCGGCGATGGTGGTCCACCTCTACGGCCAGATGCCGGACATGGACGCGATCCTCGCCACCACGGACCGGCTCGGCCTGCGCGTGGTCGAGGACGCCGCACAGGCGCAGGGCGCCACCTGGCGGGGACGCCGCGCCGGGTCGTACGGCGTCGCCGGCTGCTTCAGCTTCTACCCCGGCAAGAACCTCGGCGCCTTCGGGGACGCCGGCGCCGTGGTGACCTCCGACCCGGTGGTGGACGCCCGGCTGCGCAGCCTGCGCGACCACGGCCGTTCCGGGGCGGGCCACTACCAGCACGAGGGCTTCGGCACCAACAGCCGGCTCGACTCGGTCCAGGCCGTCGTGCTGTCGGCGAAGCTGCGCCGGCTCGAGGCGTGGAACACCGCGCGCCGGGTGCGCTACGACCAGTACCGGGCGCTCCTCGACCCGGCGGTCGCGCCGCTGCTCGCCGAGACCCCGGGCTCCGTGGGTGCGGTCCACCTCGCCGTGGCCCGGGTGCTCGAGCGGGACCGGGTGCGCGAGGAGCTCGCCGCAGCCGGGATCGCCACCGGGCTGCACTACCCGACCCCGTGCCACCTGACCCCGGCCTACCGCGGCTTCGCCGACGGGCCGCTACCGGTGGCCGAGGCCGCCGCCGACGAGATCGTCTCCCTGCCGATGTTCCCCCACCTCGACCTCGCCGACGTCGCACGGGTCTGCGAGCGGCTGAACGCCGTCGCACCCCGGAGGGCCGACTGATGCGGGCCGGGATGTCGGTGGGCGGCGGCCTGGTCAGCGACGCGACCGTGCTGCTGGGCTACCAGCCCGACCGCGAGGTGGACGCCGACTCGGCCCTCGGCCGCAATGCGCGGCTGCGCAGCGGCACGATCATCTACGGCGGCACGCGGATCGGTGACGGCTTCCAGTCCGGCCACAACGTCGTGGTCCGCGAGGAGTGCCTGATCGGCGACGACGTGTCGGTCTGGAGCAACACCGTGATCGACTACGGCTGCGTCCTCGGCGACGGGGTGAAGGTGCACAGCAACTGCTACGTGGCCCAGTTCACCGAGATCAGCGACGGGGCCTTCCTCGCTCCCGGGGTCACGATCGCCAACGACCTCTACCCCGGCCAGGAGGAGTCCGCCAAGCGGATGTCGGGCCCCTGGATCGGTCCCGGCGCCCAGCTCGGCGTGAACGTCACGGTGCTCCCCTACGTCAGGATCGGCGCCGGCACCATCGTCGGCGCCGGGTCCGTGGTCACCCGGGACCTGCCCGCCGGTGTCGTCGCCTACGGCAACCCCGCCGTCGTGCGCGGCCGCGTGGAGGACCTCACCGATATCACGCGGCGGGTCGACGGCAACCAGTCCCACATCGGCAACCGGTTCCGGTTCAGGCAGGAGCTGCCCGAGCAGCGACCGGTCGTGAACGGCGCCCACCGCGCGGAGCCCGTGCCATGACCGAGACCAGCGCCCGAGAGACCCAGGCCGGGTTCGCCCTCCCCTGGGGTCTGCGCCTCTACCCCGCTGCCAAGCGCATGCTCGACGTCCTCGCGGCGTCCGTGCTCCTGGTGATGCTCGTCCCGCTTCTCGCAGTCGCCTACCTTGCGGTGCGCACGACCAGCCCCGGGGCCGGCATCTACCGCCAGGAGCGGGTCGGCGCCGGCGGACGCACCTTCGAGATCTACAAGTTCCGCACCATGCACGACCGCAGCCCGGAGGACGTGCACCGCACCTATGTGGCCCGGCTGCTGGCCGGCGAGGTGGAGGCGGAGCAGGGGCTCTACAAGCTCGCCGGCGACGCGCGCGTCACCAAGGTGGGCGCCTTCCTGCGGCGTACGTCGATCGACGAGCTGCCGCAGCTGGTCAACGTGCTGCGGGGAGACATGTCGCTGGTGGGTCCGCGGCCGGCACTGCCGTGGGAGGTGGAGATGTTCCCCGTCTGGGCCCACCAGCGTCACGCCGTGCGTCCGGGGCTCACCGGGCTGTGGCAGGTCAGCGGGCGCAACCGGCTGACGATGACCGAGGGCCTGCACCTCGACGTGCAGTACGTCAACCAGGCGACCCTGCTCGGTGACATCGTGATCATGCTCCGCACGGTCCCGGCCCTGCTCCGTGGCGGTGCTCGATGACCGCTCGATCCGAGCCGTTGGAGGCGGTGGCAGCCGACGACGAGCTGACCAGCGCCTCGAGCACCGCGCGCGACTCGGTGACCGTGGGGCTGTGGACGTCGGTCAGCCGGGCCACGGGTGTCATCCGCGTGGTGATGATCGGCGCGGTGCTCGGTCCTACCTTCTTCGGCAACGCCTACCAGCTGACGAACTCGGTGCCGAACCTGATCTTCTACGGGTTCCTCGCCGGGTCGCTGCTGTCGTCCCTGCTGGTGCCTGCACTGGTGCGCTACATCGACTCGGGCCGTCCCGGCGACACCTCGCGGGTGAGCGGCGGGTTCCTCGGTGTCGCCATGACGGCGCTGCTGGTGGCCGCGCCGGTCGCGGTGCTCGCCGTACCCCTCCTGCTGCAGCTGGCCGCGCTCGGTGAGCCGAGCGCGGTCGCGGCCGACCAGGTCGCCCAGACCCGGCTGCTGCTCGTGCTCGCGGTGCCGCAGGTGTTCCTCTACGCCGTGATCGCCTCGGCGACCGCGGTCAGCTACGCGCACCGGCGCTACACGCTGGCCGCGGCCGCCCCCGCGGTGGAGAACCTCGGCGTCGTCATCGTGCTGGGAGCGGTGGCGGCGGTCTACGGGGTCGACCACGGCAGCGGCGCCACGGTGCCCACCGGCGAGATGCTCGTCCTGGGCCTGGGATCGACCGCAGCCGTAGCCGTGCACGCCGCCCTGCAGTGGTGGGGTGCGCGGCGGTTCGGGGTGTCGATCCGTCCCCGGGCGGGCTGGCGGGACCCGGAGGTGCGCACGGTCATCTCGCGCGCCAACCGCGCGCTGCTGCAGTCCGGGATGCTCGCCGCGCAGGTCCTGCTCCTGCTCGTGCTCGCCAGCCGGGTCGCCGGCGGCACGGTGGCGCTGCAGATCTCGATGAACTTCTACCACCTGCCGCTGGCACTGGCCGCCGCCCCGGTGGGGCTGGCACTCCTCCCCCGGCTGGCGCGGCTCAACGGCGGCGAGCAGGACCGGCTGTTCGCCGACGCCTTCGGCCGGGCGGTCAGCCTCGCGCTGTTCCTGGTGGTCCCGGCCGCCTGCGGGTACGTCGTCCTCGCCGGCCCGCTCGCCGAGACGGTCGCGGCCGGCCAGATGAGCACCGCCGAGGGCGTGTCGATGGTCTCGGGCTCGCTCGCCGCGATCGCGCTCGGTCTGATCGGCGAGACCCTGTTCGTGGTCTCCACGCAGGCCGCCTACTCCCGCGGCCAGGCCGGGGTTCCGCTGGTGTCGATGGCCTTGCAGGCCGCGGTGTGCCTCGTGCTCGCCACGCCCGTGCTGCTGGTCGACGACGCTCCCGTCGTCGCCCTCCTCGGCGGGGCGTACGCCGTGGCCGCGGTCGTCGGGGGCGGCCACCTCTTCATGCGCTTACGCCGCTCGTGCGGTCCGACGAGCCACCGGTTCTGGCCGTCGTTCCTGCGCACCGCAGCAGCGGCCGCCGTCATGGTCCCCGTGGTCGCGCTGGTGTCGCGGCTGGCCACCACGAGCATCGACGGCCGCACCGGGCAGGTCGCCGCCGTGCTGGCCGGCACCGTGAGCGGTGCGCTCGTCTACGGCGCCGTGCACGTGCTGCTCCGCTCGGCCGAGCTGACCTGGCTCACCGAGGGGCTGCGTTCCAAGCGAGCCGGTGACCCGGCGCTGGAGGGCGACCAGCCATGAGCCTCCTGACCGCGCCGACCCTGCTCCTGGGGCATCCCCGGAGCAGGTCCCGCTGGTCTGCCCGGCTCAGTGGGGTGTCCGTCGTACTCCTGGCGATGCTGGCCGCGACCGGCATCGGTGCTCTCGCGGCGGTCTCCCCCGTGCTTGCCCTCGCCGGCGTGCTCGGTTCGGTGCTCGTGGCCGTGGTGGTCTGGCGTCCGGTCTCGGCAACCTATGTGCTGATCGCTGCGACCCCGCTGGTCGTCGGCATCGACCGCGACCGGCTGGTCCCGATGCTGCGCCCGAACGAGGCGCTGCTCGGACTGCTGATCGCGATCCTCCTCGCTCGCGCGGTGCTGCTGCTGCGGGTCGAGGCCCGGCTGCCCAAGCTCTCTCTCAGCCCGGTGGCCACGACGCTGCTGGCGATGGCCGTGGCCAGCTCGGTGCTGCCGCTGCTCTTCATGGTGGCGCGCGGACGCACTGTCGAGATGGACGACATCACGCATGCCGCGGTGATGTGGAAGACGCTGGCCGTCTTCGCCCTGGTCCGCTACACCGTCCGCACGCAGACGCAGGTGAGGATCTGCATCGCGATCTCGCTCTCGGTTGCCACGATCGTGGGCGGGATCGCGATCGCCCAGTCCCTCGGCCTGTTCGGGGTCCGCGAGCTGCTGATGCCGTGGTACGCCAGCTTCGGCTACACCGACGCCTTCGCCGACCCGCGCGCCGGCTCCACGATCGGTCTGCCCGCCGCCACGGCGGACTTCATGATCCTCAACCTGGGTCTCGCGATCGGGCTGTGGTGGAAGGACCGCAAGGCTGCGCTGCTCCTGGCGCCGGCAGCGGTCGTCTACATCATGGCCGTCTTCGCCGCTGCGGAGTTCTCCAGCGCGCTCGGCCTGATGATCGCCATGGTCACCCTCGCGGCGCTGCTCGGCCGACTCGACCTGCTCCGCTACGGAGTGCTCATCCTGCCGGTGGTCATCTACGTCCTCTGGCCGACCGTGGAGCACCGGATCGAGGAGTTCCAGTCGATGCACGGCATCCCGCGCAGCTGGCTGGTCCGCTGGTACAACCTCGAGACCTACTTCTGGCCCGACCTGTTCAGCGGCACGAACCCGATCTTCGGCGTCCGGCCGTCCGCACGCGCACCTGCGCCGGGCGCGTTCGGCTTCGTGTGGATCGAGAGCGGATACACGTGGCTGCTCTGGGGCGGCGGGGTCTTTCTCGCCGGGGCGTTCGTCTGGTTCGTCGTGGTGACGCTCCGGACGATGCGGACGTTGAACCGGTCCCTGACCTCCTACAGCTCGGTGGCCGCCCTGGCCGCCTACGCCGCCGTCGTCGTGGTCGTCGTGCTGATGGTCTTCGACCCCCACATCACCTACCGGGGCTTCGCCGACGCCCTGTACGCCGTTCTCGGACTGGCGCTGGTCCAGCCCGACCCACCCGCGAGCCCGAGCGTGGCCGCCGACATCGCCCAGGAGGCACGACCATGAGGATCCGTCGTTCCAAGGGACAGCGCTCCCACGGCCTGGTGCGCACCTACATCTGGCTGATGCTGGTGTGCACGCTGCTCGCCGTCGCCGCCGCCTCCCTCCTGACCATGTCGAAGACCACCTACGAGGCCTACGCCCAGGTGGTGGTGAACCCGACTATCACCCAGAGCGGCTCGATCCTGGGTGCCGCGATGCCCACCGAGCAGGAGGTCGCGAGCTCCGGCTTCGTGGTCCGACGGGCGGCCGCACAGCTGGGGATCGCGGCACCGGATGCCGAGGAGAACATCGAGGTCACCGTCCCGGTGGACGCGAACGTCCTCGACTTCACCTACACGGCGACCACCGCACGTGAGGCCTACATCGGCGCCCGTTCCTTCAGCGAGACCTACGTCCGCTACCGCAACGACGGGGAGCAGCGACCGATCGCCCGGCTGATCACGCCCGCCTCCCTGCCCGACGAGCCGGTGACCCCCGACTACGCGCTGATCTTCGGCGCCGCCGTCGTCGGCGGGCTCGGCCTCGGATTCGGCGCCGCGTTCGGGTGGGACCGGCTGGCCGGCCGGCTGCGCACGGTGGAGGACGCCGGGGCGCGCACCGGGCTGCCCGTGCTCGCGTCGGTGCCGCACCTGTCGAAGCAGCGAGCACGCTCGACGCTGGCGGCGGACCCGGAGATGGCGATGGCGTTCGCCCAGCTCGCCAGTCGGGTGCCTGGGCTGGTCGAGAGCCGCAAGGAGTTCACCGTGCTGATCACCGGAGCGAGCGCACACGCCGGCACCTCGACCATCGCACGGCAGACCGCTGTGGCCCTGGCCCGGATGGGTCGGCGGGTGGTCCTGGTCGGAGCAGACCCGGCGAGCTCGTCGATCGAGGAGAGCTTCGGCGTGCCCCGCTCCCCAGGGCTCAGCGACCTGCTCGCAGGTCTGGCGGTGCCGGAGAAGGCGCTTCACGAGACCGCCGTACCTGGGCTGCGGGTGCTGACCGCCGGGTCGTCGCCGGACCAGGCCTCCGCTCACCCGCAGAGCCTCGACGACCTGCAGCTGCTGGTGTGGTCGCTGGCCGCGGACTCCATCGTGATCATCGACGCCCCGGCCGCACTCAGCTCCGCCCACGCCGGCCTGCTCGGCTACGTCGCCGACCGGGTCGTCCTCGTCGTCGACCTCGCACACGGCTCGCGCGCCTCGGCCCGGGAGGCCGCGGCCTGCCTGAGCCACGTCTCGGACAAGGTCGTCGGCTGCGTGACCAACCAGCCGGCCCGGGTCCGGCGGCGGACGGCGGCGACCAAGCCCGCAACAGTCAAGCCCTCGACCGAGGTGGTGGCACCGGCGCAATGACCAAGTCGATGGGAAGTCACAAGATGGCGCGACGGCGGCACCGTCGCCGCCTGCTCCGGCCGCTCATGACCGTTGCGACGGTCGCCGGTCTCAGCGCCGTGCTGGCGCTCGGGATGGTCCGCTTCGAGGTCGACCTGCCCGACGTACCCGCCGCAGAGGAGGGCGGCCCCGCCCCGGCGCACCCGAAGTGGGACGGGTACTTCGAGACGCTGCCTGCAGGGAGCTGGCAGGACCTCCCCGGTGACGAGGACTGTGCAGAGCGTGTGCGGCGTTCGGACTGGGAACCGCGGCCGAGCAACCGCAGGGCCAACAACACGATGCCGGACCCCGAGGCGGTCAGCGCCGCCTTCCGGGCCAGGCCCCGTGGCGCCCACGGCAGCTACGACGAGCGCTGGAACACCTGGATGCTGCAGCGCGTCAACGGCCAGCACACCGGCACCACCGACGAGAACATCCAGTGGGCGGCGTGCAAGTGGGGGCTCTCCGACAACCTGCTGCGCGCGATCGCCGCCACCGAGTCGACCTGGTTCCACCATGTCGTCGACCCGAGCACCGGCATCTGCGTGGAGACCCGCGGCTGTGGCGACTACTTCACCGAGCCCAGTCCTGCCGGTCGGATCTTCTGCCGGGAGATCAGCAAGTACGGCCACGACTACACCGAGGACTACCCGCCGGGAATCTGTCCCAAGACCTTCTCGATCGTCGGCGTGATGTCCTGGCAGGATCCCGCCTGGGGGAAGATGAAGCTCAACCAGAACGGCACCTTCCCGTTCAACCGGGACTCCACCGCCTTCGCGCTCGACTACATCGGCGGGTTCCTCCGCGGCTGCCAGGAGGGCTGGCTGCGCTGGCTGAGCAACACCGGCACCGGCGACTACGAGCCGGGCGACATCTGGGGCTGCGTCGGCACCTGGTACGCCGGGTCCTGGAAGGTTCCCGAGGCCAACCAGTACATCGCCCGGGTCCGCGAGCTGCTCGACGACCGGATCTGGCTCGACCCCGAGTGGGGCGAGGAGTACCACCAGCCCTACGGCTGAACCAGCCCGACAGGGTCCAGGCCCGCACAAAGCGGGTCAGCTGACCTGTTGTGACGCCCGAACATGCCGAATGGCCGTCCGAGTGGCCGTCACGATCGCTCATCTGAACGGTTGTGACGCCCGGACATGCCGAATGGCCGTCACGATCGGTCATCTGAACGGTTGTGACGCCCGGACATGCCGAATGGCCGTCACGATCGCTCATCTGAACGGTTGTGACAGCCACTCGGCAGTCCGGTGCCTGGCCCGTCGCGTCGGACGTTCGCGGAACGGTCAGTTAGCTCCACGCCCCGGCCGGCCGGTCAGCGATTCGACGACCGACAGGTACACCTCGGCCTGCCGCTCCCAGGCGAGCTCCTCACGGATCTTGCGGCGGCCGGCCCGTCCCATGCGTCTCCGCTCGGCCGGCGCGTCGAGCAGGGCGACGAGCTCCTTGGCCATCACCTCGACGTCACCGGAGGCGACCCGCAAGCCGGCATCACCGACGAGCGCGCGAGTCTGCTCCACGTCGAAGCTCAGCACCGGCAGCCCCACGGCCATGTACTCCATCGCCTTCACCGGAGTCACCTCCTCCTGCAGCGAGGTGTCCAGGCCGACGTCGCAGGACGCGAGGTAGCGGTAGAGCTCGACCTCCGAGAGCCAGCCGGGGAAGCGCACCCATTCGTCGAGGCCGAGCTCGGTGCTGAGCGCCTGGAGCTCCTCGAGGCACTCGCCGTTGCCGACCAGCAGGAAACCGCAGTCGCGCCGGCCGAGCTCGTGCACGACGTGGTAGGCCACCTGCAGGACCTGGTCGACCCGGTCCTGCTTGCCCATCTTGCCGGCCCAGCAGACCAGGTGGCGGTGCCCCTCTCGCGGCATCGGGTCGGCCAGTGCCTCGTCCACGCGTGACAGCATCGGGCCGTTGAACACCAGCGATACCCGTTCGGGAGCCCCTCCCGACCCGACGAGCCGTGCACGCAGGTGCTCGTTGACGGTCACGCTGTGGTCGACCGCGCGCTGGGTCTGCCGCTCCAGCCAGCCGAGCACCTTCATGGCGGCCGCCGGTGGGTCGTCGTACCGCTGGAGCAGCGTCTCGGGCATCAGGTCCCGCTGGTCGAGCAGGACGCGCCCGCCGAGCAGGTGCATCACCCTGGCAAAGGGGAAGAAGAGATCCGGCGGCTGGCAGATCTGGAGCACGTCCACGCGGTCGAGCAGCTGGAGCCGGAGCAGGGCGGGCACCTGCCAGAGCAGGGAGATCGCGTACTCCTTGAGGTGGCCCACGGTCGAGGCGCCGTCCGGTGGTGCGGGGTACTCCACGAGCCGGAACCCGGGGACGTGCCGAAGCGGCTCGTTCGCGGGGTCCCGGCGGGTGACCACCGAGACCCGGTGCCCGGCCTCGACGAGGGCGGTGCACTGCTTCTGCAGCCGGTTGTCGTCGGCTAGCGACACGTTCTCCACCACGACCGCGACGTGCGCGGCCCGGCGGCGCCGGCGGGCGCTCGCCGCGTCCTCCTCACCCTGCGACACGCTGATCCACACGCTGCTCCCCCTCCTCCTCGATACCAGCCCGGCCGTCCGGCAGTCGGTCGTGATGGGCGCCCCCGAAGCTCACCCGGGCGCGGCGTCGTGCGGGCCCGTCCACACGCCAGCCGTCCTTTCCGCGGACCAGCCGAGACGCGGCTCGGTCACGCCACCAGACGGCGACCTCGCGGGGCAGGGCCTGCCAGACCGTCTGGTCCTCGCCCAGGTCGTCGAGCAGCTCGTCCCACGCCTCGAGCAGCCCGGGACAACCGGTGTAGTCGGGGTGCGTCAGGATCAGGATCATCCCGTTGCGCGCCCGAAGCTCGGCGGTCTTTCGCCTCCACACCTCGCCGTCGGTGTGGCCCAGGATCTCGAAGATCGTGTGGTCCATGGGCACCGTCATCGGCAGCTCCACCTGCTGCTGGTTGAAGAACGGGAGGTAGGTGCAGCTCCCGCCCGGCTCCGGCTCGTGCGGAGCGGTGTCGCAGTAGGTCGAGTCGTAGTCGAAGCCGGTCCGCGGCATCAGGGACCAGCGCCTCTGCGTGGCCGGTGACCGGAACCCGACTGCCCCCCATCGGTCGGCGGCCGCACGGATCGCCGGCAGCCGCCTCCTGAGCTGGAGCCGCGACGAGAGGTCGTGCCCGTCGTGACGCAGGCCGTGTACGCCGATCTCACAGCCCTCGTCCTGCAGGGCGCGGACGAGCTCGTCCGGCACGTCGTACCGTTCGGGCACGAAGTTCCACGACGACCTGAGACCACGCTTACGCTCGGGGGCACGCAGGTCCTCGATCGCGTCGCGTCCGACGGCGGTCTCCACGTCATGGGTGAGCACGAACGCCGCCTGCTTCCCGTCCGGCCACAGGCTCAGGTACGGCACCGGCTCACCGGCGACGTCCGCGAGCAGCCGCCAGAGCCAGTCGTACATGTCGTGCAGGCTGTGCTCGACGGGCCAGCGCGGGAACTCGGGCAGGTCGACGCGCGCGGCGTACCCCCGACGCAACCTGATCTGGACCCGGCGCGGCAGCAAGGGGCGCAACGCGTAGTAGCCCTGCACCATGACGCGCCGAGCGGCACCGGTCCACCGGGCCGCACCCAGCCGGTTGTAGCGCTCCGACCACAGGTAGGTCATCGCCTCACCGGGGTCGAAGGGCAGGAAGACGTTGCCCAGCTCGTCGCGCCGGACCGAGGCAACGACGTCCCCGTCGGGACCCAGGATCGGCTCCACGACCTGCCATTGCGTGCCGGTGCCGCCGCTCTCGGCGAGTCCGGCCGGCAGCTCGCGGAGCACCGGACAGACCAGGTCGAACCCGGCGAGGGAGAACCTGCCGGTCCGCACCCGCCACGGTTGGTGCGGTGCGGCCCCCGCCCGCCACCAGTACAGCGACGGGAAGGGGCCGCTCCCGCGGTCCGTGGGGGTGAGCCTGCCCACCCCGCGGGGCAGGTCGCCGACGTCGTCCCGGGCGACCTCGTACGGGGCCCGGAAGTAGTCGAAGAAGGGGAACGGATCGGTCGAGGTGAACATCCCGGCTCTCTCTCACAGGCCTCGCCGGATGGCGAGGTACGGCAGCAGCCCGAGCTCGGCAAGGGCGGGCAGCGGGTCACGGGCCGACCACACCGCGTCGACATCGACGCCGCGCAGCGACCGGACGTAGTCGGCGGCCCGCAGGTCGCCGTGCATCACGTCCTTGACCGCGTTGGGCAGGTCGGTGGCCCAGCGGATCCAGCGCACCCCGGCGCGGGACCGGACCGGCTCGACCGGCTCCCCGACCTGGTCACTGAACAGCAGCGCCGGGAAGTCGACCCCGGCGGCGGCGCCGAGCGAGTGGTAGCCCCAGGTCCGCGCGTTCACGTCGAGCAGCTTGGCGCGTCCGTCCCGCGGGTCCACCTTGTACTCCAGCTCGACCAGCCCGTAGTAGTCGATCGCGCGGAGGAACCGGATCGACGGCTCCTCGATCTCGGGCAGCTCGACGGTCTCCACGAAGGTGCTCGCCCGGCCGAAGTCGGACGGGTGCTGCCTGCGGCGGCGCACGGTCATCGACGCGACCGGCTCCCCGGCCCGGAAGAAGGCACAGTAGGCGAGCTGGCCCTCGCCGCCGCCGGGCACCATCTCCTGGACGATGATCTCGGCCGGGTCGATCACCTCACAGGCCCGTGCGTAGGCCTCACGCAGCTGCTCGGGGCCGTCGGCACGCCATGCCTTGGCGCTGGTGGCGTAGAAGAAGTTCTCCTTGATCGCCGGCTTGATGACCACCGGAGCGGAGGTGTCCACCTCGGCGAGGTCGGCCACGGACCGCGGGAACCAGCACCGCGGCACCGCGACCCCGAGGTCCGTGGCCAGCGTGTAGGTCTCGCGCTTGTCCCAGGCCCGCCGGACCGTCTCCCACGGCGGGGTCGGCACCCGGTAGATGCTGCTCAGCCGCTCCCGGTGCGTCGAGATGGCAGCCACGATCTCCTCCCGCGTCGGGAAGAGCACCCAGCCGTGCAGGCCGAGCCGCTCGCCGGTCGCCATCAGGGCGTCCACGGTCTCGCCGGCCTCCCGAAGCGCCGGGACCCGGTGGCTGCGCTGGACGTACCGCGACGCACCTGCGATCGAGAGCTCGTCGTCGAGCACGGTGACGGGGATCCCGCGACGGCCGAGGCTCCGGGCGATGCCGAGCCCCTGGTAGTCGCCACCGACCACCAGGGCCCCGGCCGTCGCGCCCGGGCTCCCCACCCGTGCCCGCCGCGCGGGTCGCGTCAGCGACATCACGCACCTGCAGCGGCCGCGGGCACCCGCCGGCCGAGGTCGATGCTGCGGCGCTGCCGCCGCTTGACGACCACCTTGGTCACCGCCCCCGAGGTGAACCAGCTGCCGGCCACGAACCGCATCACCGGGCCGAAGTCCCGGGCGGCCGGGGCGCCGAGGAAGTGCAGCTTCGGCACCGAGGACTCCATGCCGCGACGCAGCACGGGGTAACCGTCGACACACCTGATGCTGTTGGCCAGGTCGCGCTCGAGGAAGGGGTACTTCTTCACGTCGATCTTGTAGCCGGTCGCGAACAGCAGGTGGTCGGCCTTGCGCCGGGTTCCGTCGGAGAGCTCGACCCGCAGCCCGTCGCCGTTGGCCTCCGCCCGCACCACCGACGTGCCGGCCGTGATCGGGATCTCGGTCATCCGCGGCTTGAGCCAGGAGGCGCCCGCCGGACGGATCGCCCGGGCCGAGATCACGTCGAACGGCTTGCGCGGCACGTGGCGGAACACGTCGGGCGTCGCCACGAGCCTCGAGATGCCGATCGGGCCGACGTCGGTCGGGGCGTAGAACAGGGGCGCGAAGGGCCCCAGCGAGTCCATCAGCCCGTCACCGTGCAACCAGAAGACCTGCTTGCCCCGGGCGAGCACCTCGACGTCCGCACCCTGCTCGTGCATCAGGGTCGCCGACTCCAGCGCGCTCTGCCCACCACCGATCACCAGGACGTTCTGCCCCTTGAAGCCGTCGAGCTTGCGGTGGTCGGCCACGTGCGACGCGGTGCCCTTGGGCAGCGCCTTCATCATCGCCGGCCGGTGCGCGAACCGCTCGATCCCGGCGGCGACCAGCACCCGGTTGGCGCGCAGCCGCTCGCCCTCGTCGAAGGTGAGCACGAAACGTTCGGCGTCGCGCTCGAGGCGTACGACGCGCCGGCGGTCGACGTCCGGGGCGACCTGCCGCTGGAACCACATGCCGTAGTCGATGAACTCGGCCAGCGTGGGGTGGCGGGGAACCGTGATCCCCGTCGCCGCGACGTAGCCCTCCATCGACAACGGGCCCTCGGGCCGCAGGATCGAGCTGCCGCTCCGGCGCGACCGCATCCACATACCCTCCGGCATGGCGTGCCAGAACGACATCGGTTCCCCGATGACGCGGACCTCCACGCCGGCGCGGCGCAGCTCTGCTGCCGTGCCGAGGCCGTGCGGGCCGGCTCCGATGACGGCGACGTCGATCTCTTCCATCGTTGACTCCCCAGGATTCTCATGGCCTGCTCCACCGTGAAGCTGACAGTCAACGTAAGAACTCCGGCGACGCCTGACGTCCCCTGTTTTGGGTGTTGTCGGGGACAATCGTCCGTGGCGGCCATCGGGGCGACGGGCCCCGCTGGTCCGGGCGCCGGACCGGCAAAGCAGGCAGGGGCCGCATCGGGCTATTGCTGGCCCCTCCCCTGGGTGGTCCCCCACCCTCACTCCGGGTAGATCGACTACCCAATTCGCGGTAGGGCCGCTTCGTCCCCTATATCTCGGGGGACAGACGACGTACCGTCACCACATGTGGGGGTTACATCTGAGGGCCCGGCCGATGCCGGAGAACGAGCGATGGCCGCCCGGGGGGAACTCGGGGGACGGCCGATGAGAGCGGCGACCAGGGTCGCCCTGGTGGAGGACCACGCCCTGCTGGCCGAGGCACTGCTGGTCTCGTTGGCTCCGGAGGGGTTCGAGGTGACCAGCGTCCCGCTGTCCCCCGTCCCCGAGGAGCAGGGCGGGCTCCTCGCGTCGGTGCTGGCCAGCCAGCCGCAGGTGGTGCTGCTCGACCTGGACCTGGGCGAGGCGGGGGACGGCGGCGCCCTGATCGGGCCGCTGACCCGGTCCGGCTGCCGCGTGGTGGTGCTCACCGCCTGGACCGACCCGGCCCGCTGGGGGGCGTGCGTGGCGGCAGGGGCGCTGACGGTGCTCAACAAGTCCACGCCGCTGCACGTGATCATCGAGGTGATCGAGCGGGTCGCCCAGGGACTGCCGGTGATGTCGCGGATGCGCCGTGACCAGCTGATCACCCTGTGGCGCGAGGCGCAGCACGACGACCAGGAGCGGCGTTCCCGGCTGGACCGGCTCACCCCTCGCGAGGCCTACGTGCTGCGGGAGCTGGTGCAGGGCCGGCGGGTGCGCGAGGTGGCGCGGGAGGCGTTCGTCTCCGAGGCGACGGTGCGCACCCACGTCAAGTCGATCCTGGCGAAGCTGGGCGTGGGCTCCCAGCTCGCCGCGGTGGCGCTGGCGAGGGACGCGGGCTGGGGGGCTCGGGTCAGCTCGGAGCGCTGACCGAAGGACCGGGGAAAGCGACATGGGGGGAAGGGCATGGGCCGCGAAGCTCGCCAGCCGCCCCGTCCCGGACCCACGCCCGGAAGTGGGGGGCTAGGGGCGCGGGACACCGGGTGGGTGGCACCGGGGACGGGGACCGGGTGGACTCGCCACCCGACCTTGACGCCCCGGCACCGCGCGACTGGCGAGCCGTTGCGGGACCGCGCAGCGGCCCGAACCCCATGGTCGTTGCCGCGTGACCTCGAGGTCTTCCCCCATGTTGGCGATATGCCGGCCCGAGCACCAACACCGGCTGTCACCAACAGGTCGCCCACCAACCTCCCCAAGATGGTCGATCCCGGGGAGGCGGCAGCGTCCTAACGTGACTGTCCTGTGGGGAGGACAGGACGTGGTCCGATGACCAGATGTCGTTACACACTCGCCAGCACCTGGCACCCGGCTTCACGCCGGTCAGGAGGGAGAACGGCCGTGCAGAGAGCGATTTGGGCGGGGGCATGCACGCAGGAGGACACCGGGGCCGAACGTGCCCGGACGGGGTTCCATCAGGGCAGCACGGCGTCGCGGCCGGGCGCGTGGGAGACGATGCGGGGGGACGACATGGGCCACGTGCCGGAGCAGCGTTCGGGGGACAACGAGCAGGCCGCCGACGAGCTTTCCACGCTCTGCCACGACCTGCGCCAGTGCGTCACGGCCGGCCTGCTGCTCACCCAGATGCCGAAGAACCGTGACCTCGACGAGGAGACCAGGCGCCGGCTGGAGCTGTTGCACCAGACCCTGACGCACGCCGGCGAGCTGCTCGAGCGCGCGACGGTCCATGTCAAGCCGCAGCACTGGGTGCTCGACGTGTCCCAGCTGGTCGAGGACTGCGTGCGGGTGGCCGGGTTCAGCCACCGCGTCCGCGTGGAGCTCCAGGTGCAGGACGCGCCGCTGGTCTCCGGCGACCCGCTCCTGCTGCATCGGGCCGTGGACAACATGATCGACAACGCCGTACGCGCCGCCGGCGACGACGGGGACATCGTGGTCTGGCTCGGCGCGACCCGGGACACCGTGTGGATCGAGGTCGACGACAACGGCCCCGGCTTCGGCCGGATCGGGCACGGCACCGGCCAGGGCCTCTCGGTGGTCAGTGCCGCGGCCCGCGCCTGCGAGGGACGGCTGGAGATCGCCAGCGGTCCGGGGCCCGGTACGTCGGTGCGGGTGATCCTCCCGCGCCACAATCCCGACGTGTCCTGAGTCGCTCCGGCTACAGCGCCGAGCCCTCGGCGTACTCCTCGAACGAGGCGTTCCAGTCGCCGTACCCGTTGTAGAGGCCCATCTTTCGGTCGCTGCCGGTGACCTCCACGACGTCCCCGCGCTTGGTGATGCCGAACAGCCAGGCGGCATTCTCGGTGGTCATCCCGACGCAGCCGTGGCTCACGTTGGCCACCCCCTGCGAGCTCGCGGACCACGGAGCCGCGTGGAGGAACTCGCCGGAGTAGGTCACCCGCATCGCGTACTCGACGTCGAGCCGGTAGTACTCCGGGTCCGACTTCGCGATGCCGAGGGTGGCGGCGTCCATCACCTTGTCGCGCACCTTCTCGATGATCACCTTCGTGCCCGAGCGGGTGATGAACCCGGGCTTCCCGGCACTGATCGGCATGGTGCGGGCCAGGTCACCGTTGACGAAGACCTTCATCCGGTGCGCGGCCACGTCGACCTTGCTGATCACCGATTCGCCGATCTCGAAGGAGACGGTGCGGCTGACCTGGCCGTAGATCCCGTCGCCGGCCGGCACGGAGTTGATGTCCGCGTCGACGGTCACCTCGGTGCCGGGCTCCCAGTAGCGCTTCGGACGCCAGTGCACCTCCGTGTCCGAGACCCAGTGCCAGGATCCGGCCTGGCGCGGTGTGCTCGTGACCGTCAGGTGCCGCTCGATGCTCGCCCGGTCCGTGACGGGCACGTCGAACTGGACGATCACCGGCATGCCGACACCCACGGTCTCGCCCTGCAGCGGCGCGATCGAGGGGTAGGTCTGCTGGTCCAGGGAGAGCTCCTGGGTGCGGAACGCCGAACGGAAGGTGCTGCTGCCTCCGGCGCCCTTCACCACCGCCCGGATCCGGTAGCGCTCCCCCGGCTCGAGGCGGTCGGTGGCCTCCCACCGTTCGCCGTCCGCGGTCAGCGCACCCGCCAGCGGCGGTCCAGCGCCGCGCACGACCACCTTGCGGAGGGTGCCGTCCTCGACGGACACCTCGAGAAGCTCGTCCACCGGGACCGGTCCGGCCAGCTTGTCGACGCTCGTGGTGACCTCGGGGTCCGCGGCACCGGGCGCGGTGACAGCGGCCCGCTGGGGCCCGTCACCTGCTGCCTGCGTCGCCCCGTCGTCGTTCGTGCAGCCGGCGAGCACCAGCGCACCCACGGCCAGCACGGCGGCGGCTGCGTGACGTGGTCGGACAGGCAGGACGGGCCTGGTCATGGAAGGAGTCCCCCGGTGAGGTGTACGGCAACTGCCCCACCACGGTAACAACAGAACTGTGCGGTCCCGAAAAACGCCGAAGCGGTGGCGCCCCGAGGGACGCCACCGCTCACGAGCGGGTGATCAGTGCGCGTGCTCTCCGCGGTAGTACTCGTAGATCCAGCCCGAGATCGCGATGGACGCGAGGCCGAGCGCGATGGCGAACAGCCACCAGGCGGCGTAGGCGAGCGCGTAGAACGCGAGCGCGGCCGTGGCCGCGGCCCACAACGGCCACCAGCTGAACGGCGGGAAGAACCCGAGCTCACCCGCGCCGTCGGCGATCTCCGCGGTGCCCGTGTCCTCCGGACGCGGGTCCATCTTGGAGGCGTGGAACCCGAGGTAGAAGGTCACCAGCGCGGTCAGCAGCGCGGTCATCACCAGCGCGGCGGTGCCGGTCGGATCCTCCGCGATGAACCAGTACGCCGGGGCGACCAGCGTGAAGAAGACCGCGTTGATCCCGAAGATGTAGGTCTCGATCTTCATCAGCGGCCGTCCTCGTCACGCTTGTTGTGATCGTCGACGACGTCCTCGACGGACTCGCCACCCATCTGCTCCTCCAGGTGCGCCTTGCGCCCGGTGACGTCCGGGGCGTCGACCGCGTCGGCCTCGTGCCGCAGCGCCTCGTTCTCGGCCATCTCCAGGGCCGCGATCTCCGGGTGGTGGAGGTCGAAGGCCGGGGACTCCGAACGGATCCGGGGCAGCCGCACGAAGTTGTGCCGCGGCGGCGGGGAGGAGGTCGCCCACTCCAGCGAGCGGCCCCAGCCCCACGGGTCGTCGACACCGACCTCGGGCGAGCGCGCCGAGCGGTAGACGTTGACGAAGAAGGGGAACATCGAGGCGGCGAGCAGGAACGAGCCCACCGTCGACACCTGGTTGAGCACCGTGAACCCGTCACCGGGCAGGTAGTCCGCGTAGCGGCGCGGCATGCCCTCGACACCCAGCCAGTGCTGGACCAGGAAGGTGGTGTGGAAGCCGATGAAGAGCAGCCAGAAGTGGATCTTGCCCAGCTGCTCGTCGAGCATCCGGCCGGTGAACTTCGGCCACCAGAAGTAGAAGCCGGCGAACATCGCGAACACCACGGTCCCGAAGACCACGTAGTGGAAGTGGGCCACCACGAAGTACGAGTCCGAGACGTGGAAGTCCAGCGGCGGCGAGGCCAGGATGACACCGGTCAGACCACCGAAGAGGAAGGTGGTCAGGAAGCCGATCACCCAGAGCATCGGGGTGTCGAACGAGATCGACCCGCCCCACATCGTGCCGATCCAGTTGAAGAACTTCACACCCGTGGGCACCGCGATCAGGAACGTCATCGCCGAGAAGAACGGCAGGTCGACCGCACCGGTGACGAACATGTGGTGCGCCCAGACCGCCACCGACAGCGCCGCGATGGCCAGCGTCGCGGCCACCAGACCGACGTAGCCGAACACCGGCTTGCGGGAGAACACCGGGATGATCTCGGTGACGATGCCGAAGAACGGCAGCGCGATGATGTACACCTCGGGGTGCCCGAAGAACCAGAACAGGTGCTGCCACAGGATCGGCCCGCCGTTCGCGGCGTCGTACACGTGCGCACCGAGCAGCCGGTCGGCCTCGAGCATCAGCAGGGCGCCGGCGAGGATCGGGAACACGATCAGGGCGAGCAGGCTGGTGACCAGGGTGTTCCAGCTGAAGATCGACATCCGGAACATGGTCAGACCCGGCGCACGCATCGTGATGATCGTGGTGATGAAGTTGACCGAGCCCAGGATCGTGCCGAAACCACCGAGGGTCAGGCCCATGATCCACAGGTCGCCACCGACGCCGGGCGAGTTCACCTCGTTGGACAGCGGCGTGTAGGCGAACCAGCCGAACGAGGCCGCACCTTCAGGGGTGAGGAAGCCCGAGGCCGCGATCAGCCCGCCGAACAGGTAGAGCCAGTAGCTGAACATGTTCAGCCGCGGGAACGCCACGTCGGGCGCACCGATCTGGATCGGCATGATCACGTTGGCGAACCCGAAGAACAGCGGGGTCGCGAACAGCAGCAGCATGATCGTGCCGTGCATGGTGAACAGCTGGTTGTAGGTCTCGTCGTTGACCACCTGCTGGCCCGGGAAGGCCAGCTCCGAGCGGATGACGAGCGCCATGATGCCGCCGAGCAGGAACCACACGAACGACGTGACGAGGTACATCTTGCCGATCAGCTTGTGGTCGGTCGTCGTCAGCAGACGGACGACCTGCTGCCCCAGGGGCTTACGCTCCGCGTAGGTTCCGCGCGCCTCGAATGCTGCGCCGCTCACTCTTGGTCTCCCAACTCAGAAGTCTCGTCGTCGTGCACGTCGTCCGGGTTGCCGCCGGCCGGGGTGGTGGCGTCGGAGCCACCGAGCACGACACCGACGTCGCCCTGCTCCTGCAGACCGCGCAGGTACTCGTCGTACTCCGCCGCGCTCACGATGTCGACGTTGAACAGCATCCGCGAGTGGTAGGTGCCGCACAGCTCGGCGCACTTGCCGGCGTAGGTGCCCTCACGGGTCGGCGTGAAGGAGAAGCTGTTGTCCCGACCGGGGATGACGTCCATCTTCATCAGGAACGACGGCACCCAGAAGGAGTGGATCACGTCGGGAGAGGAGAGCTCGACGGTCACGGTCTCGTCGACCGGCAGGACCAGGGTCGGCATCTCCGCCGGAGTGCCGACGACGTGGACGGTCTCGCCGTCCACCGCGTCCTCCTCCATGTAGTTGAAGGTCCACGACCACTTCTGCCCGACCACCTTGATCGTGTGGTCGGTCTCGCCGTTCTCGGACGCCTCGGCGAGCACGCCGTCCTGGGTCTGCACGGTGAAGTAGAAGAAGACCAGCACCATCACGACCGGAGCGATCGTGTAGAGGATCTCGATCGGCAGGTTGTAGCGCGTCTGCACCGGGATCTCGTCGTCGCTGCGACGGCGGAACTTGAACGCGGCGTAGAGGATCAGGCCCCAGACGATGACGCCGACGATCATGGCGGCGAGCCATCCCCCGCGCCACAGGTCATCGATCAGCGGCGCCCGGTCGGTGGCCGGCTCGGGCATCGCCAGGCGCGCGATCTGGTCCTGGTCCTCCTGGGAGCACGCACCCAGCACCAACAGTCCGGCCGGCACCAGCAGCATGGCGCCGACGCGTGCGCGCAAACCCTGGCCACGCTTGGGGAGTTGCAGACCCACGAACGAGCCTCTCTCTCAAATACGACGGTCGAGACCGAACCCTACTACTGCCGCACGCGCGTGCGGCAGCCGGTCACCGGTATGTTCACGCTGTGGGCGATCCAGGCGGGCTTCCCGCGGCCGGCACGACCGGGTACCTCGACGCGGCGTCCTCCGAGCCGCTGCATCCGGCTGCCCGGGAGGTGCTGCTCGCCGCCCTCGACGCAAGCTACGCCGACCCGCTGCGCCTGCACCACGCCGGCCGCGACGCCCGGCTGCTGCTCGACAACGCCCGCGCGGTCGTCGCTGCCGCGCTCGGCGTCCGCGAGGACGAGGTCACGTTCACCGGCTCAGGCACCCAGGCGGTGCACCTGGGCCTGCTCGGGCTGCTCGAGGGCCGGACCCGCGTGGCGCGCCGGCTGGTCCACTCGGCCGTGGAGCACTCCTCGGTGATCCAGGCCGGCCGATGGTGGGCCACGAGGTCCGGGGGTACGACGGTCACGGTCGGTGTCGACCACGCCGGCCGGGTGAGCCCCGATGACGTGGCCGACGCCCTCGCCGAGCCCACCGCCGTGCTCGCCGTGCAGTCCGCGAACCACGAGGTCGCCACGAACCAGCCGCTCGCCGACATCTTCCCGGTGGCCGGCCACGCCGGAGTGCCGGTGTTCGTGGACTTCGCCGCCTCCGCGGGGCGGGCCGACCTGCCTGAGGGCTGGGAGGTCGCCGCGGCCTCGGGTCACAAGTGGGGCGGACCCGCCGGGGTCGGGGTGCTGCTGGTGCGCAAGGGGGCCCGCTGGCGGCCGCCGCTGCCCGTCGACGACCGGGCCGACCCCCGGGCCAGCGGGTTCGAGAACGTGCCGGCCGCCCTGGCCGCCGCGGCCGCGCTGCAGGCCCGGCTGGCCGAGCGCGACGAGGTCAACGCCCGCCAGCACGCGCTCGTGGACCGGATCCGCGAGCGCGTGGCCGCGACGGTGCCCGACGTCGCGGTGGTCG
>JBMOMG010000044.1:0-3379 GCA_049323155.1 Actinomycetota bacterium
TGCCAGGAAGGTGTCCGCCGTGGTGTGCAGCTCCTCCTTGGTGGAGTCCAGGCCCGGGATCATCAGCACGACGGGGTGCGGGCCCTCTCCCTCCGGCGTGCGCAGCACCCCCACCAGCGTCGCGCCCTCGAACGGCACCTCGACCCGCCGGCCGGGCCGGGCGAGGTGCGGCCGCGCGTCGGTGTAGCAGGCCACCGCCCGCTGGTGCGCGGCACGCATCTGCTCCAGGTCGTCGACGAAGACGAACTTGCCGAAGTGGTGGTAGACCGCCGCGCGGGCCAGGTGCTCGCCGGCCGACAGGGCCTCCCCCCGCTCCAGCGCCTCACGCCCCAGGGCCTCGTGCTCGGCGCCCACGGCGGACCAGGCGGCACACCAGTCCTCCCACCGGGTGACGCCGGCGGTGATCCGCTGGAAGTCCCAGACCGTCACCCCGTTGGTGGTGAACCGCGGAGCCCAGTGCGCGATCGCCGAAGCCACGCGCTCGTCGTGCGCCACCACTGGCGTCACCGCCTCCCTCGTCGAGTGCAATCGTGTGCAGTCTTGTCACTAGCGAAGCCGGTGTCAAGCAGGCGTGGCCTGCTGAACTGTGCCCTGCAAACGTATGCAGCCTGCGCTAGGGTTCACCCTGGAAGTCCGCCACCTGGTGCGAGAGGAGCCTGCCGTGGAGCTGGTCGTCGGCGCGTTCACCCCCTCGGTCCTGCTCGCCGTGGCCCGGCGCAGCGGCCGGCTCGAGGCGCACGGCCTGACGGTCACCGAGACCGCGGTCGCCTCGTCCCCGGGCCAGTTCCGGTCACTGCTCGCCGGCGAGATCGACGTCGCACTGACCAGCCCCGACAACGTGGTCGCCTACCGGTTCTGCCCCGACAACCCGCTCGGCGCGACCGCGGACGTGCGCATCTTGAGCACCGTCGACCGCGGCATGGGCCTGGCGCTGTACGCCCGCCCGGGCCTGACCGCCGCGGACCTGCGCGGTGCCCGCGTCGGCGTCGACGTGCCCACCTCCGGCTTCGCGCTCGCGATGTACGCCCTCGCCGAGTCGCTGGGCGTGCCGCGCGAGGCCTACGACCTGGTGACGCTCGGCTCGACGCCCAAGCGGCTACGCGCCCTGCTCGCAGGCGAGTGCGACGCGACCATGCTCAACGCCGGCAACGAGCTCGTCGCCGAGGAGGCCGGGTCCGAGCCCCTGACCCGCGTCGGTGACCTGGGCGCGCCGTACGTCGGCACCGTCGTCAGCGTCGCCGGCGACCGGCTCGTCGAGCCCGGGCGTCGGCTCGCGGCCGCGCTTCACGAGACCGCGGTGGCGATCGTCGACGGCACCGACCGCGAGCTCGCCACCCAGGAGGCACAGTCCGTGCTCGACCTGTCCGAACCGCTCGCGCACCGGTACGTCGACCGGCTGACGTCGGCCTCCGACGGGCTGATCACCGACGAGGCGCCGGACCTGGAGGGGCTGGGCACCGTGGTCGACCTGCGGCGCCGCTACCTGCCCGCCATCGTCGACGGGGTCGACGTGCTCGAGCGGGCGCTGGAACCGGACTCCGGCCTGGTGGTCGCCCCCCGATGAAGCAGGACTCCGCCGAGGCACCCTCATCGATCCGGCTGCTGCAGCTCACCGCCTTCGTCAGCACGCTGGACCGGTTCGCCATGCCGCCGATGCTCGTCGCGATCGCCCTCGACCTCGACGTGCCGCTCTCCCAGGTGGTGCACGCGGCCGGCGCCTACTTCCTGGCCTACGGCCTGATGCAGCCGGTCTGGGGGATGGTCTCGGACCACCTGGGCGTGGTCCGCACCCTGCGGATCACGCTCTTCCTCTCCGGACTCGCCACCGCCGCGTCCGCCCTCGCCGGGTCGGCCTTCGCGCTCGGCGCGCTGCGCTGCATCGCCGGTGGGTTCTTCGGGGCGGCGTTCCCCTCGGCGCTGATCTACATCGGGGACACGGTCGCGGCGGCCCGTCGCCAGAGCCAGATCACCCGCCTCATGGTCGGCGTCGCGCTGGGCACCGCCGCCGCGTCGGCCGGTGCGGGGGCGCTCGCCCACGTGAGCAGCTGGCGGGTCGCCTTCGTGCTCACCGGGCTCGCCGGCGTCGGGCTCGCGATCGCGCTCGCGCGGCTGCCCGAGCCCGCGGTCTCCCGCCGGCACCGCAGCGTCCTCGCCCCGGTCGGGCAGGCGCTGCGGTCGCGGATGACCGTGCTGGTCCTGGTGCTCGCCTTCACCGAGGGCGCCGTGCTGCTCGGCGCACTGACGCTGCTGCCGCCGGCCGTCGAGGCCACCGGGGTCAGCTCCACGGTCGCCGGCGGCGTCACCGCGGCGTACGGCATCGCGGTCTACCTCTCCGCCCACCTGGTGGGGCGGCTCTCGACCAGCCAGCACCCCTCCCGGCTGATCGCGCTCGGTGGGGCGGCCGCGCTCGCCGGCTGCCTGATCATGGCCGTGTCGCAGGAGCCGGTGGTCGGCGTACTCGTCTCACTGCTGCTGGGCCTGTCCTGGGCGGCGATGCACTCCTCGCTGCAGACCTGGGCGACCGAGGTGCTCCCGGCCGCGCGGGCCACCGTGGTGTCGTTGTTCGCGGGCTCGTTGTTCGTCGGCAGCGCCGTGGCCGCGGTCCTGGTCGCGGACCTCGCCGAAGCCGACCGCTACCGCGAGATCTTCCTGCTCGCGGCAGTGGTGACCGTGCCGCTGTCGCTGCTCGCGACCTGGGGACGCGCCACCTGGCGGCGTCCGGATGAGGAGCCGGCGTGACCGAGCGCACTAGGATCACAGCCGTGCAGAACCCCAGGCTCCGTGACGTCGCCGAGGCTGCCGGGGTGCACGCCGCCACCGCCTCCCGCGCCCTCAACCCCGAGACCCGCCGGCTGGTCAACGCCGAGACCGCGCGCCGGGTGCTCAAGGCCGCCGAGGCGCTCGGCTACCAGCCGAACCCGATCGCGCGCAGCCTGAAGACCGCGAAGTCGCGGACCATCGGCGTGGTGATCCCCGACCTCACCAACCCGCTGTTCCCGCCGATCGTGCGCGGGATCGAGGACGTGCTCGGGCCGGCCGGTTACACGCTGGTGATCGTCAACACCGACAACGACGCGCAGCGCGAGGAGGAGCTGGTCTCGTCGCTGCGCTCGCGACAGGTCGACGGGCTGATCGTCGCCACCGCCCGGCTGGACCACCCGTTGCTGCAGAAGCTCCACGACCAGGGCGTGCCGATGGTGCTGGTCAACCGTCGCTCGGAGCACCTCGACGTCCCGTGCATCACCCCCGACGACGCTGCGGGAGTCTCGCTGGCGGTCAAGCACCTGGCCGGGCTCGGGCACCGGCGGATCGTGCACCTGGCCGGCCCACAGTCCACCTCCACCGGGGTCATCCGCGCCAACGCCTTCCGGACGGCCCT
>JBMOMG010000045.1:0-3359 GCA_049323155.1 Actinomycetota bacterium
GGTGGCCGCACCACCTGACCGGAGGGGTCTAGCGGCCGGTGCCCCCACCGACGCCGAGCGCGGCCTTGCGCGACTCCAGGATCGAGTCGATCAGGCCGTAGTCGATCGCGGCCTGGGCGGTCAGGATCTTGTCGCGGTCGATGTCGCGGCTCACCGTCTCCTTGTCCTTGCCGGTGTGCTCGGAGATCATCGTCTCCAGCAGGTCCCGCATCCGCAGGATCTCGTTGGCCTGGATCTCGATGTCGGAGGTCTGGCCGTAGGTGCCCTCGGTGTAGGGCTGGTGGATCAGGATCCGGCTGTTGGGCAGCGCCATCCGCTTGCCCGGGGCGCCGGCGGCCAGCAGGATCGCGGCCGCGGAGGCGGCCTGACCCAGGCACACGGTCTGGATGTCGGGCTTGACGAAGCGCATCGTGTCGTAGATCGCGGTCAACGCGGTGAACGACCCGCCCGGGCTGTTGATGTAGAGGATGATGTCGCGCTCGGGGTCCATCGACTCCAGCACCAGCAGCTGCGACATCACGGCGTTGGCGACCTCGTCGGAGATCGGCGTGCCGAGGAAGATGATCCGGTCCTCGAACAGCTTGGTGTAGGGGTCGATCCGGCGCACGCCGTACGACGTGCGCTCCTCCCACTGCGGGATGTAGTAGTTCATGCTCGGCGACGCGAGCTCACTGGCCCTGCCGCTCGGCGACGGGCCGCCGGAGAGACCGGGAATCTGGTTGGCGCTCATGAAAGTCTCCGCTCCCAATCCTCGTCAGTTCTTCGCCGCGGGGCGGCCCTGGTCGGCGACCTGGCCGGCGCTGGCCACGACCTTGTCGATGAAGCCGTAGTCCAGCGCCTGCTCGGCGGTGAACCAGCGGTCGCGGTCGGCGTCCTGCTCGACCTGCTCGAGCGGCTGGCCGGTGTGCTGGCTGATCAGCTCGAACAGCACCTTCTTGATGTGCATCGACTGCTGGGCCTGGATCTTGATGTCGGCCGCCGAGCCGCCCATGCCGCCGGAGGGCTGGTGCATCATGATCCGCGCGTGCGGCAGGGCGTAGCGCTTGCCCTTCGCCCCGGCGCAGAGCAGGAACTGGCCCATCGACGCGGCCAGGCCCATGCCGACGGTGGCCACGTCGTTGGAGATGTAGTTCATCGTGTCGTAGATCGCCATGCCGGCGTCCACCGAGCCACCCGGGCTGTTGATGTAGAGGAAGATGTCGGCGTCGGGGTCCTCGGCGTTGAGCAGGAGCATCTGCGCGCAGATCGCGTTGGCGTTCTGGTCGCGCACCTCCGACCCGAGGAAGATGATCCGCTCCTTGAGCAGACGCTGGTAGATGTGGTCGTCGAGCCCGTACGACGCGGCGCCACCGTTCATCTGGGGACCTGGAGTCAGGCTGGGAGTCTCGTTCACGCCCCCGACCCTAGCCGGAAGCCCGGACAGTTCCACGAGGAAACCCGCGGTGTTCGCCGAGAGCGGACTGCCCCGGCCGCGCGCACCTACACCGCGGTCGCTCGGGCCGACTCCACCGAGGCCTTGATCCGTTCGAGCGTGGTGCGGATGCCGTCGGCCAGCTCCTGGTCGTGTCCCTGTGCGCCGCCGATCAGTGGGGCCATCACCTTCGTGCCGACCGTGTACGCCGGCAGCTCCCGGCGCCCGGTCAGCCGGGTCCCGGTCGCGGTCGGCTCGAGCTCGTAGGTCCACGTCGCGCCGCTCTCCCGGGTCTTCCAGGCGATCGCCTCACCAGGCTCGAAGCGGACCACGGTCGAGGTGGTGGGCCACATCGCCCAGCCGCGGCGGTTGAACCCGAGGAACTTGGTGCCCAACCCCCGCTTGGGCGTGCCGAGCACCACGATCCGGCGGCACTCCGGGCTCCACTCCCCCATCCGGCTGACGTCGGAGACGAGCTCCCAGACCTGCTCGGGAGCGGCGGCGACCTCGACGGAGGCACTGAGGGGCAGGGGGTTGTTCATCATGACCTTCTCTCTGGGATGGGAACGTGGAGGACCCGGCTCAGCCGAGCCAGCTCCGGAGGGCTTCGTGGACGTCGGGATGGTTGAGCAGACCGAAGTGGCCGGTGCCCGGGACGTGGAGCACGTCGGCGTCGGGGAACATCGGGCTCCCTCGACGGGGCGTGGCGACCGCGGACGGGTAGCGCACCAGCAGGTCGCCGAGGACCTCGCTGACCGGGTGCCGGTGCGAGCTCGCGAGGGTGGCCGCGACCAGGTGGTAGCGCGCGTGCGGGAGGTGCTGTACGTCGGCCGCCAGGCCACGTCGGAGGTCGAGGATGCCGACGCTGCGGTACTCCAGGATCCGGCCGAACGGCGCCGCCTCCGGCAGCCTCCCCAGCGCACGGGCCCCCACGTGGACCATGTGCTCCAGCGGCGCGCCGAGGTGTGGGGTGCCCAGGGTGACCACGTTGCTGACCAGCTCGGTCCACGACCGCTCGGCGTGGACGGGGCCGGTGTCGACAGCACAGGCGGCGCGCATGATCAGCCCGCCCATGGAGTGGCCGACCAGCCCGATCCGGCGTACCTGCGTCGGCCAGGCGGCGACCAGACGGTCGAGCAGCGAGGCCAGCGCCACGCCGTTCTCGGCGATCGGCAGGCCGGTGTTGGCGCGCAGGTAGACCGGGGTCCAGTCCGACTCCTCGGCCAGCCGGGTGCCGTAGCTGCCGCCCAGCTCGTCGCTGCGCAGGTACCACGACTCCTCGCTCTCGCCAAGACCGTGCAGGAAGACCACGAGGTCGCCGGTGGCGTCGGGGAAGGCCTCTCGCAGCGACGAGGGGTCGAGCGCCACGTCAGCGTCGCCGCTGCGCACCGCCATCTCGATCGCCAGCTCCGGCAGGTCCTCGCGGAGCCGGTCGCCGACCAGCCCGTTGACCGCCGAGAGCAGCTGACGCCCTCCCGGCCGCGCCTGCAGGCGAGGACCGTGCCCCCGGCGCTCGAGCGCTCGCAGACCGGCGGCCGCGGTCCGGACGCCGGCCCCGAGGCCGGCGTACACCCCGGTCGAGACCTGGTCGTGCACCAGTCGCGGCAGCCGCGCGGAGCCCCCGGTGGTGCGGTCGACGACCGAGAAGACCCGCCCGGCGACGGCCCGGTGCACGTCTCGGACGGTGCCGAGAACCAGCTCGCCGGCGTAGTCGCCGGCCAGCGCTGCGGCCGCGGCGACCCCCACGTCGGAGGGGTCACGCGGATCGCGCCGGGCCGGCGCGTTCGTGCGTGCTGCGGTCGGGTGCGGCATCCGGACAGTCTCCGGGGCGTACCGCCGGTACGTCAACGGGGCCGGCCACTCCTCGGACGGCGGCGGTGCGCGTCGTACGGCGGGGCCGGTGACGGTGCCACCGAACAACCACTGGGCACGACAAATCGCCGCTCTG
>JBMOMG010000046.1:0-44307 GCA_049323155.1 Actinomycetota bacterium
CGCTCCGCGTGCGTCCGTCCGAGAGGTCGCTGGCTGCATGTTCGACGGGCGCCGAAGCGGTCAGCCTCGCGCGGCGAGCAGGCGCAGAGCGCTGGCCACCAGCGGCACGTGAGGCAGCCCCGGCACGTCGGCGAGCGGGATCCACCTGGCCTCGTCGGTGGTGCCGTCGAACTCAGGGGTGAGCTCTCCGCCCACGACGCGGCCCTCGAACATCACCCGCACCGACTTCATCGGCCGGGTGGTGGGGAGGATCCGCTGGCTCACGGGGATGACGTGCGAGTCGATCCCGAGCAGCCGGCCGAGCTCCACGGCGTACCCGGTCTCCTCGCGCAGCTCGCGCACCGCCGCCTGCTCGACGGACTCGTGCAGCTCCACGCCGCCGCCCGGCAGCGTCCACGCAGGCGTCGGGCCCTGGTTGAACAGCGCGAGCAGGATCCGGTCCCGGTCGTCGACGACGACGGCGTAGGAGGCCAGGCGGGTGTCGTACTCGGTGAACTCCACGGCGCGGGACCCTACGCCTGGTGAGACGTCGGGGCGAGTCCCGTGCGTCCGTGAGGTTGACCACCTAGGGTGGCAGAGTGGACCGGCGGATCTTCGGGATCGAGAACGAGTACGGCGTCACCTGCACGTTCCACGGGCAGCGGCGTCTCTCGCCGGACGAGGTTGCCCGCTACCTGTTCCGCAAGGTTGTGTCCTGGGGCCGCAGCAGCAACGTCTTCCTGCGCAACGGCGCCCGTCTCTACCTCGACGTCGGCAGCCACCCGGAGTACGCCACTCCGGAGTGCGACGACATCGTCGACCTGGTCACCCACGACAAGGCGGGGGAGCGGGTCCTGGAGGGGCTGCTGATCGACGCCGAGCGACGCCTGCACGACGAAGGCATCGCCGGGGACGTGTACCTGTTCAAGAACAACACCGACTCCGCGGGCAACTCCTACGGCTGCCACGAGAACTACCTGGTCGCGCGCCAGGGGGAGTTCGGCAAGCTCGCCGACGTGCTGATCCCGTTCCTGGTCACCCGGCAGATCATCGTCGGCGCCGGGAAGGTCACGCAGACCCCGCGCGGTGCGATGTACACCGTCAGCCAGCGCGCCGAGCACATCTGGGAGGGCGTCTCCAGCGCCACCACCCGGTCCCGGCCGATCATCAACACCCGCGACGAGCCGCACGCCGACGCCGAGCGGTACCGCCGGCTGCACGTGATCGTCGGGGACTCGAACATGAGCGAGACCACCACGATGCTCAAGGTGGCCAGCACCGACCTGGTGCTGCGGATGATCGAGGAGGGCGTGGTGATGCGCGACCTCACGATGGAGAACCCGATCCGGGCGATCCGGGAGATCTCGCACGACATGACCGGCAGGCGCAAGGTCCGCCTCGGCAACGGCAGGGAGGCCAGCGCGCTGGAGATCCAGGGCGAGTACCTCGCCCGGGTCCGCGACTTCGTCGACCGCCGCGAGCTGCACACCCCGGTCATCGAGCGGACGCTCGACCTCTGGGAGCGCGGCCTGAAGGCCGTGGAGTCCGGCGACCTGAGCCTGGTGGAGCGTGAGATCGACTGGGTGATCAAGTGGAAGCTGATCGACCGCTACCGCTCCCAGCACGGCTTGCCGCTGAGCCACCCGCGGATCGCCCAGCTCGACCTGGCGTACCACGACATCCATCGCAACCGCGGGCTGTACTACCTGCTCGAGAAGCGCGGTGCGGTCGCCCGGGTGGCGAACGACCTGAGCATCTTCGAGGCGAAGTCGGTGCCGCCGCAGACCACGAGGGCCCGGCTCCGCGGTGAGTTCATCAAGCGCGCCCAGGAGCGTCGCCGCGACTTCACCGTCGACTGGGTGCACCTGAAGCTCAACGACCAGGCGCAGCGCACCGTGCTGTGCAAGGACCCGTTCCGTTCCCACGACGAGCGCGTCCAGAAGCTCATCGACGGCATGTGAGCCGGTTCATCGGTCTCTCAGGCTGTCCGGATAGGGTGGGCAGCCGCTGTCGTCCGTCCTGACCTGAGGTGAAACCTGTGCGCCGACGTCTCGTTGCGCTGACCGCCGTACCCCTGCTCCTGCTCGGCGTCGCCGCCTGCGGCGAGGCCGACGAGCCCGGCTCGTCAGCCAGCCCGGCGCTCGACGGCCTCGAGGTGACCGGCGAGTTCGGCACCGCCCCGACGGTGAAGGTCGACGAGGCGCTGAACCTCGAGGAGACCGAGACCGAGGTCCTCACCTCCGGCGACGGAAACCCGGTGGTCGAGGGCGAGCAGGCCGTGCTCCACCTGTACGTCGCCAACGGCTCCACCGGCGAGAAGGCGTTGAGCACCTACGACCAGAAGGTGCCGGCGGCGTTCCAGATGGCGCAGGGCCAGCTGTTCCAGGCGGTCATCGACGGCGTGGTGGGGGAGACCGTCGGCAGTCGGGTCGTGGTGGCGACGCCGCCGGAGGACGCCTTCGGCGAGCAGGGCAACGAGCAGTACGGCATCGGGCCCGAGGACGACGTCGTGTTCGTCGTCGACGTGATGTCCGTCGAGCCCACCGAGGTGCTGGAGGCCCCCGAGGGCGAGCCGGCGACCGATCTGCCCAAGGGCCTGCCGACGGTCGAGGAGAAGGACGGTGCGGTCACCGGCATCAGCTTCGACGGCGCCGCGAAGAAGCCCGCGAAGGAGCTGCAGGTGATCACCCTCATCGAGGGTGAGGGGCCCCCGGCACGCGACGCCTCCCTCGTGACCTTCGACTACCTCGGCCAGGTCTACGGCAGCGACGAGGTCTTCGACGAGTCCTACAGCACCGAGCCGCGCACCTTCCCGGTGGGGATCGGCGGTCTGATCCAGGCCTGGGACCAGGGTCTGGTGGACGTCAAGCGCGGCAGCCGGGTGCTGATCATCGCTCCCCCGGAGATGGCGTACGGCGAGCAGGGCAGCCCGCCCAGCATCCCGGGCGACTCCACGCTCGCCTTCGTCGTCGACGTGCTGGGTGTCGACCCGGCGCCGTGACCGGTGGCATGAGAGGGGGACGCCGTGGCGGCACGCAAGAGTGAGCGGCTGCTCAACCTGCTGATCACCCTGCTGGTCTCGCGCAGCTACGTGACCAAGGAGCGGATCCGCTCGGTCGTGGAGCAGTACCGCGACGCCGGTGACGAGGCCTTCGAGAAGATGTTCGAGCGCGACAAGGACGAGCTGCGCTCCCTCGGCGTGCCGATCGAGGTGGGTTACCTCGACAGAGCCTTCGAGGACGAGCCGGGCTACCGGATCGAGCGATCGGCCTTCGAGCTGCCGCAGATCGACCTCGAGCCCGACGAGGCCGCGGTGATCGGTCTCGCCGCCCGGGTCTGGCAGCACGCCGGGCTCGCCTCGGCGACCTCCGACGCCCTGGTGAAGCTGAAGGCCGCCGGTGTCGAGGTGGACCGGACCGAGCTGGACAGCGTCGCGCCGCAGCTGAGCGTCACGGAGCCGTCGTTCGAGGCGTTCTGGGCCGCGACGCAGCAGCGCACTCCGGTGGCGTTCCGCTACCGCACCGCCACCAGCACCACGAGTGCCCAGCGGCACCTGCAGCCCTGGGGCGTGGTGTCGTTCCGCGGCCGTTGGTACGTCGTCGGCCACGACACTGACCGGGGGGAGCCGCGCCTGTTCCGGCTCTCCCGGGTCGAGGGCGAGGTCCGTACGACGGGCACGCCGGGCAGCTACCACGTGCCGCCGGGCACCGACATCCGAGCCTTGACGCACTCGCTCGCGCCGGCAGCTGCCGACCACCGCGCCCGACTGCTGGTGCGCGAGGGCACCGCACTCGGCCTGCGACGCCAGGGAGAGCCCGTCGAAGGCTCCCATCCCGAAGGCTGGGACCGCATCGAGGTGCGCTATGCGCGGACCGATGCCATGGCCGACGAGGTGCTGTCCTTCGGCGCCGACGTGGTCGTCGAGGAGCCCGACGACCTGCGCGAGCTCGTGGTGGGCAGGCTGCGGCGCGTGGCCGCCTCGGAGCTGGCCGGATGAGCGGCGCCCGCGACCAGGTCGGCCGGCTGCTGGCCCTGGTGCCCTACATCCAGAGCCGCGAGGAGGTCCCGCTCGAGCAGGCCGCCGCCGACTTCGGGGTCCGGCCGGCCCAGATCGTCAAGGACCTCAACGTCTTGTGGTTCTGCGGCCTGCCCGGGCTGGGCATGGGCGACCTGATCGACATCGACATGGACGCGCTCGAGGGCGAGGGCGTGATCCGTCTCTCCAACGCCGACTACCTGACCCGCCCGCTGCGGCTGGGCAGCAGTGAGGCCTCCGCCCTGATCGTGGCACTCCGGGCGTTGCGCGAGGGCGGTGACGAGTCGGTCCGCCCGGTCGTCGACCGCACGCTGGCCAAGCTCGAGGCGGCCGCCGGTGACGGGGCGGCGCTGGCAGCGCAGGTGGACGTGCGCCTCGACGAGTCGGACTCCGGCCTGGCCGCACTGCGGGGCGATCTCGAACGCGCGGTCCGCGACGGCCGTCAGGTGCGGATGGACTACTACGTGCCCAGCCGCGACGAGGTGACCGAGCGGGTGGTGGACCCGCTGCGGCTGGTCACCGCCGAGGGTCACACCTACCTCGATGCGTGGTGCCGGACGGCGGAGGACCGTCGGCTGTTCCGGCTCGACCGGGTGTCGACGGCCGAGGTGCTCGACGTACCGGTCGACGACCACTCCGACCTCCCCGAGCGCGACCTGTCGGAGGGGATCTTCTCGCCCTCGCCGCGGGACACCCTGGCAACGCTGGTACTGGAGCCGTCGGCGCGCTGGGTGGGGGAGTACTACCCGGTCGAGAGCATCGAGGAGCTCGGCGAGGGAGCACTGCGGGTGACCTTGCGAGTCGGTGATCCCTCGTGGCTGGTGCGCCTGGTGCTGCGCCTGGGTGGGTCGGCGAGGGTGGCGAGTCCCACCGAGTTGTCATCTGCCGTACACCGGGCGGCCACGGACGCCCTGGGTAACTACGTGTGACGCGGGCTACCATGTCAGCGAGCTCCGCAACCGAAGAGGACGTCATGAACTTCGCACCAACGCCGATGGCGATGAACCTCGGTCCCACCGAGATCCTGCTGATCCTGCTCGTTCTCGTGCTGCTGTTCGGCGCCAAGAAGCTCCCCGAGCTCGCCCGTGGCAGCGGCCGCGCCCTGCGGATCTTCAAGGCCGAGACCAAGGGCCTGATGGACGACGACACCGACGGCGTCGACGACAAGTACAAGACCCCGGAGCAGCGGCAGATCGACGCCGCGCACCGCGCCGAGGCGACCACCATCGAGTCGCCGGTGCACGAGTCCCGTCCCGACGCGGAGCGCTGACGCCCGCCCAACCGGTCTACACCACCCGTGTCTCTCAGCGGAGCCGTCGCGCTCTTCCGGACCACCCCGAAGAACCCCGTGGGTCCCGACGGTCGGATGGCGCTGGCCGACCACCTGCGTGAGCTGCGCGCGCGGCTGCTGCGTGTGGCGATGCTTCTCGTCCTCGGCATCGTCGTCGCGTGGTTCTTCTACGAGCAGCTCTTCGACCTCATCTACGCCCCGTACGCACAGGCGCAGGAGATCCTCGAGGGCAAGGGTGTCGACTCCAAACCGGTGCTCACCGGCGTCGCCAACCCGCTGCTGCTGCAGCTGAAGCTGTGCGCGCTGGCCGCCGTCGTGCTCGGGAGCCCGTTCTGGCTGTACCAGATCTGGGCGTTCATCATGCCCGGGCTACACCCGCACGAGAAGCGATGGACGAAGGTCTTCGCCGCCGTCGCCGGCCCGCTGTTCCTGCTCGGCGTCGCGGTCGGCTACTACGTGCTGCCGAAGGGGATCGAGGTCCTGATCGGCTTCACGCCGGAGGCCCTGCAGAACCTCGTGGAGTTCGGGGAGTACTTCCGCTTCCTGACCCGGATGCTGCTGGTGTTCGGCATCGCCTTCGAGATCCCGCTGTTCGTGGTGATGCTCAGCCTCGCCGGGGTCGTTTCCGGCAAGGCACTTGGGGCGTACCGGCCCTGGATCGTGGTCGGCACCTTCGTCTTCGCAGCGGTGGCGACCCCGTCGACCGACCCGTTCTCGATGCTCATGCTCGCGTTGCCGATGACCGTGCTGTTCCTGGTCTCTGAGGGCATCGCCCGCCTCGTCGACCGACGCCGTGCCAAGAAGGCCCACGACGAGGGGCTCGACGGTCTCGCCGACGACGAGGCCTCGCCGCTGTCGTACTCCCGCGACGACGTGCGGGCCTCCGACCTCGACGAGCAGGACTGAGCGTGGCCGCTCCGACCACCGTCGCGGTCGACTCCTTCGACCTTCCTGAGTGGCTGGCCGGTGGTGAGGTGACCTGGCAGGCGTCGTCGTCCGTCCGGGACACCGTCCGGGTCACCGGTGAGCTCTCTGCGGGTCCCGAGCGCCTGGCGTGCGACCTGCTCGCCGCCGACGTGGCCTACCCCGCGGCCGTGCTGGACCCGGACTGGCGCCGTGCCGTGCACGAGCAGTGGTCCTTCGGCCAGGTCCTGCTCATCGAGTACGACGGGCGGCTGACCCTGGCGGTGCCCGGCACCGGGTTCACCGCCGACCGGGTCCTCGACACGCTCGGCCGACTGGCGAAGGCCGTCGGCGTGCGTCCCGCGACCTTCGTCGCCGCCCTGCGCCTCTAGGCCGGCCCGGCTCCCGCTGGTCGAGCCAGTCGGTGGTCGAGCTCGTCGAGACCCCGGGGACGGTGGTCGAGCGAGACCCGGTGGTCGAGCTCGTCGAGACCCCGGGGACGGTGGTCGAGCGTGAGCCGGTGGTCGAGCCTGTCGAGACCCGGTGGTCGAGCTTGTCGAGACCCCGGGGACGGTGGTCGAGCTTGTCGAGACCCCGGGGACAGTGGTCGAGGGTGGCCCGAGGTCGAGCCTGTCACAGGCATCAGTCGCTCGGTGCGTCTCCTCGCCCATGCCCCCGCGCCAACTCGGGCAGCAGGTCGAACCGCCCTGCCATGTACGCCTCACGCTTGGCCCGTGACCAGCCCTGCAACTGCTTCTCCAGAGCGAAGGCGTCCTCTATCCGCTCGAACTCCGTGGACCAGAGCAGCTCGACGGGGCGACGGCGCGCGGTGTAGCGGGCCCCGGTGCCTTCTTGATGTTGGCTGAGTCGGCGTGCCAGGTCCCAGGTGCTTCCGACGTAGTAGGTGCCGTCTGCGCACCGGAGGATGTAGGTGTAGGGCATACCTTCCAGATTGGGCGCAAGCCATAGATTCCGGACAGAGCGATCTGGCGATCTGTGGATGAGAAGGTCTCGACAGGCTCGACCACCGCGGGTCTCGACAGGCTCGACCACCGCGGGGTCTCGACAGGCTCGACCACCGCGGGTCTCGACAGGCTCGACCACCGCGGGTCTCGACAGGCTCGACCACTGCGGGGTCTCGACAGGCTCGACCACCGCGGGTCTCGACAGGCTCGACCACCGCGGGTCTCGACAGGCTCGACCACCGCGGGTCTCGACAGGCTCGACCACGACAGGCTCGACCGGCGGGGGCTCGAGCTCCGGCACACGCGTATCCTCGGCGCCGTGGCCAGAGAGATCGCGCTGTTGACCAATCCCTCCGCGGGCGGGGGAGCAGGCTCCCGGACAGCGGCGATCGCGCTGCCGCGGCTCAAGGAGGCCGGGTTCGTGGTCCACCAGCTCCAGGGCAGTGACGGTCCCGAGGCGTTGGCGCTGGCCCGCGAGGCGGTCGACTCGGGAGTGGAGAGCCTCGTGGTGGTCGGCGGTGACGGCATGGTGCACATGGCCGTCCAGGCCCTGGCCGGCTCGCAGGCCAACCTGGGGATCATCCCCGCCGGGACCGGCAACGACGTGGCCCGCTACCTCGGGATCCCCCGTCGTCACCCGCAGGAGGCGGCCGACGTCGTGGTCGGGTCCCACGTGCGCACGATCGACCTGGCCAAGGCAGGGCCGTCGTACTTCGTCACCGTGCTGGCAGCCGGTTTCGACTCGCTGGTCAACGAGCGGGCGAACCGGATGCGCTGGCCGCGTGGCCAGATGCGCTACACCCTGGCCACCCTCGCGGAGCTGCGGGTGTTCGAGCCGATCCCGTACACACTCGAGCTCGACGGGGAGGTACGACGCCTCGACGCGATGCTCGTCGCCGTGGGCAACGGCCCCTCCTTCGGCGGGGGGCTGCGCATCACCCACGGTGCCTCGTTCGAGGATGGCATGCTCGATGTCGTGATCATCAAGCCGATGAGCAAGCCGGACCTGGTCCGGACCTATCCCAAGCTCTACACCGGTGGGCACACGCGGCACCCGCAGTACGAGCACCACCGGGTCCGCTCGGTCACCGTCGCAGCGCCCGGGATCGTCGCCTATGCGGATGGGGAGCGGCTCGGCGCGCTCCCGCTGACCGTGGACGTTGTTCCCGGCGCACTTCGGGTACTGGCCCCACGATGAGCACACCGTCGGCGCAGTACGCGAAGTTTCGCAGGGACCAGAAGGCGCCGGTGTTCGCGGAGTTCGCGGGCCTCTACGACTTCGAGCTCGACGACTTCCAGGTGCAGGCCTGCCGGGAGCTCGAGGCGGGCAACGGCGTCCTCGTGGCAGCGCCCACCGGCTCGGGGAAGACCCTGGTCGGCGAGTTCGCGGTCCACCTCGCGCTGAGCCAGGGCAAGAAGTGCTTCTACACCGCACCGATCAAAGCCCTGTCGAACCAGAAGTTCAACGACCTCGTCGAACGGTACGGCGCCGACCGGGTCGGCCTGCTCACCGGGGACAACACCATCAACGGCGAGGCGCCGATCGTGGTGATGACCACCGAGGTGCTGCGCAACATGATCTACGCCGGGTCGCGCACGCTGGCCGGCCTCGGCTACGTGGTGATGGACGAGGTGCACTACCTGGCCGACCGGTACCGCGGGGCGGTGTGGGAGGAGGTGATCATCCACCTTCCCGACTCGGTGGCACTGGTCTCCCTCTCGGCGACGGTCTCCAACGCCGAGGAGTTCGGTGAGTGGCTGTCCACGGTCCGGGGGGCGACGACCACCATCGTCGAGGAGCGCCGGCCGGTACCGCTCTACCAGCACGTGATGGTCGGCAAGCGGATGTACGACCTGTTCGCGGACCGGGAGAGTGCCGGCCTCGGTGGGGAGTCCAAGGTCAACGCCGACCTGCTCAAGGTCGCCCGGGACGACTGGCGCTCGACGCGCACGAACGACCGGCGGGACAAGCGGGGTGGGCCTCGGGGTCGCGCAGGAGCGCGAGGGCAGGGCATGCGCCGCCCCTACCTGCCGAGCCGGTTCGACGTCGTCGAGCGGTTGGACTCCGAGGGGCTGCTCCCCGCGATCGTCTTCATCTTCAGCCGGGTGGGTTGCGACGCGGCGGTCACCCAGTGCCTCAACGCCAACCTGCGGCTCACCAGCCCCGCCGAACGGGACACGATCTTCCGGTTCGTGGAGGAGCGCTGTCGCAACATCCCGGACGAGGACCTGCACGTCCTCGGCTACCACGACTTCCTCGAGGGCCTGACGCGCGGGATCGCCGCCCACCACGCCGGCATGCTGCCGACGTTCAAGGAGTGCGTCGAGGCGCTGTTCGCCGAGGGACTGTGCAAGGTCGTCTTCGCCACCGAGACCCTCGCGCTGGGCATCAACATGCCGGCGCGCTCGGTGGTCATCGAGAAGCTCAGCAAGTGGAACGGCGAGACCCACGCCGACATCACCCCGGGGGAGTACACCCAGCTCACCGGCCGCGCCGGCCGTCGGGGGATCGACGTCGAGGGCCACGGCGTGGTCCTTTGGCAGCCCGGGATGGACCCGCGGGCGGTGGCCGGCCTCGCCTCGACACGCACCTATCCGCTCAAGTCGTCCTTCCGACCGTCGTACAACATGGCGGTCAACCTGGTGAAGCGGGTGGGCAGGCACACCGCGCGTGAGCTGCTGGAGTCCTCCTTCGCGCAGTTCCAGGCCGACAAGGCGGTCGTCGGGCTCGCCCGGCAGCTGCGCAAGAGCGAGGAAGCGCTTGCCGGGTACGCCGAGGCGGCGACCTGCCACCTCGGCGACTTCATGGAGTACGCCGCGCTCCGGCGCCGGCTGAGCGACGTCGAGGCCCGTCTCGCGAAGGCGCGCAGGAGCGACCGTCGCGACGAGGTGATCAGCTCGCTGGAGGCGCTGCGGCCCGGCGACGTGATCGAGGTCCCGGCCGGCCGCTACGCCGGGATGGCGGTCGTGGTCGACCCCGGCGCGGTGTCCGAGCGCGAGGGGCCGCGGCCCTACGTGGTCACGGCCGACCGCCAGGCGCGACGGCTCTCGCTGGTCGACTTCCCCGCGCCCGTGGAGGCGGTCACCCGGATGCGGATCCCGCGCAACTTCAACGGGCGCAACCCGCAGTCACGCCGGGACCTGGCCTCCGCGCTGCGGGCCAAGACCCACGGTCTGACCCCGCCGCCGCCCGGCCGGGGGAAGGCGTCCCGTGGCCGCGGTCCGTCGCCGCGGGGGCGCCAGGAGCAGGGGGAGCAGGAGATCAGCGAGCTGCGTTCCCAGCTGCGCGCGCATCCCTGCCACGGCTGCGACGACCGGGAGAACCACGCCCGCTGGGCCGAGCGGCACCACAAGCTGGCACGTGACGCGCGGACCTTGGAGCGGCGGATCGAGCAGCGGACCAACACGATCGCCCGGCAGTTCGACCGGGTCTGCGACCTGCTCACCTCCCTCGGCTACCTCGAGCACGACGAGGTGACCGCGACCGGCGAGCGGCTGATGCGGATCTACACCGACATGGACCTGATCGCCGCCGAGTCGCTGCGGCAGGGACTGTGGGACGACCTCGGTCCCAGCGAGCTGGCCGCGGTGCTGTCGGCCCTGGTGTACGAGTCACGCCGGGCCGACGACGCCTCCGCACCACGCCTGCCTGGTGGCCGGGTGCGCGACGTGCTGGGGGAGATGGTCTCGGTCTGGGCCGACCTCGACGCTCTGGAGCGCGAGCACAAGCTGGACTTCCTGCGCGAGCCCGATCTCGGGCTGGTCTGGGGAGCCTTCCGGTGGGCCGAGGGTGCCTCGCTGGACGCGGTGCTGACCGAGACCGATCTCGCCGCCGGGGACTTCGTCCGCTGGGTCAAGCAGCTGCTCGACCTCACCGACCAGGTGGCCGACGCCGCCGGCGACACGCCGCTGAGACGCACCGCGCGACGGGCCTCGGACGCGCTGCGGCGCGGGGTCGTGGCGTACTCCAGCGTGTCGGACTGAGACTCGCCGAGACGGCCTCGCATAAGCCAAGCCGATCCTTTACCCTTCGGTAAGTATCCCAAACCACCCGTTTTCCGGGATGCCTCTGTGCGCCCAGTGGAGGATCTGTGGCCAACGCGCCCCGCACCTCGTGGATCGACGAGTTCATCCTGCGCGGCCCCGAGCCCGGCGGCGCCCTCTCGCCCTTCGGGCTGGCCGTGCTGGCCGGTGAGCAGCTCGCGCGGGTGGCCGAGGACCGGACCGGACTCTCCCGTTCCGACTACGACGCCCTCGGGATCGCCCGGCACCAGGCGCGGTTGCTCTCGGAGCTGGCCCGCCTCCTCGACGACGACGTCGCCTCGCTCGCCCGGCGGGCCGACACGGCACCGGCTCAGGAGGACGACCCGGTGCAGCGCGCCCGCATCCTGACCAGCTCGCTGAGCGGCGCCATCCGCGCCACGGCGACGCTGCTCGACACCTGCCATTCGATGCTGCTGCTCGCCGAGAAGATGCTCGTGGTGCGCCGCACCCGGAGCCGGCTGGAGCTGATGGCTGCAGTCGAGACGTTGCGCGGCGCCGCGTCGACGGCGCACCTGACCGTGCTCGCGAACATGTCGCGGCTGACCGACTCCGCGCTCTACGACGAGCTCGAGAGCGGGCTGCGGTCGGTGGAGGTCACTCTCGACCTCGCCACCCGGATCAGCCAGACCATCCGCAGCGAGATGGGTCTCGCCCAGCGCGTCCCGCGGCAGTGGCGAGGGATCCTGGAGCCCAGCTAGTCGACCGAGCGGTTCTCGTAGGGCGTGGAGAGCACGATCGTCGTGCGGGTCGACACGTTGGCCGCGCTGCGGATCCGGGCGAGCAGGTCCTCGAGGTCGACCGGGGTGGCGACCCGGGTCTTGAGGATGTACGACTCGTCTCCGGCCACCGACCAGCAGCTCTCGATCTCGGAGATCCCGCTGAGCCGCTCGGGGGAGTCGTCGGGCTGCGAGGGGTCGATCGGCCGGATCGAGATGAACGCGGTCAACGGCAGGCCGAGCTGGTCGTAGTCGAGCTGTGCGGCGTAGCCCTTGATCACCCCGCGAGCCTCCAGTCGTTTGACGCGCTGGTGCACCGCGGAGGTGGACAGGCCGGTGGCCTTGCCCAGGTCGGTGAAGGACATCCGGCCGTCGGCGGCGAGCAGGGAGAGGATGCGGCGGTCGAGGTCTTCCACGGCTTCACCCTATCGGTCTGGAAGACTCGCCACCGTGACTCAGCGCATGATGCTCCTGGACACCGCAAGCCTGTACTTCCGCGCGTTCTTCGGGGTGCCCGACTCCGTGACCGCCCCGGACGGCACCCCGGTCAACGCCGTGCGGGGGTTGCTCGACTTCATCGCCAGGCTGGTCACGGACTACCGGCCCACGCACCTGGCCTGCTGCTGGGACAACGACTGGCGTCCCCAGTGGCGCGTCGACCTGCTCCCGTCGTACAAGGCTCACCGGGTGGAGCAGGTGCTGACCGCCCCCAGGCCGGGCGGTGCGCACTTCGAGGAGGAGGTGCCCGACCCGCTGGAGGCACAGATCCCGGTGATCGAGGAGGTCCTCGAGGCGTTCGGGATCAGGGTCGTCGGCGCCGACGGCTACGAGGCCGACGACGTGATCGGCACCCTGGCCACGGATGCGGGGATGCCCGTGGACGTCGTCACCGGCGATCGCGACCTGTTCCAGCTCGTCGACGACGACGCCGCGGTGCGGGTCCTCTACACCGCTCGGGGCGTGGGCAAGCACGAGCAGGTCACCAACGCGGTGGTCCGCGAGAAGTACGGCATCGACGGTCGCCAGTACGCCGACTTCGCTGCCCTGCGCGGTGACCCGTCCGACGGCCTTCCCGGCGTGCCCGGGGTGGGGGAGAAGACCGCGGCCAGTCTGCTGCGCAGCTTCGGCGACCTCGACGGGATCCTTGCCGCTGCGCAGGATGCCGGCAGTGCCATGGCACCCGGACCGCGCCGGAAGATCAAGGACGCCGCGCAGTACCTGGCGGTGGCCCCCAAGGTGGTCGAGGTCGCCCGCGACCTCGACCTCGGACAGCCGGACCTGACCCTGCCGAGGACGCCAGTCGCACCGGACCGGCTCGTCGCGCTCAGCGAGCGATGGGGGCTGGGCGGGTCGGTGACCAGGCTGGTCGAGGCGCTCACCGTCACGGAGGAGCAGCGCTGATGGCGCCGGGACACGGGTTGGACGTCGTCGACGTGGTGCACACCTTCGGCGAGCGGCGGGCACTCGACGGAGTCAGCCTGAGCGTCACCCCGGGGGTGATCACCGGCCTGCTCGGCCCCAACGGTGCCGGCAAGACCACCCTCATGCGGGTGCTGCTCGGCGTGCTGACGCCCGACTCCGGAGAGGTCCGGTACGACGGTGCGCCGGTCGGCGAGGCTCACCGACAGCGATGGGGCTACATGCCGCAGGAGCGGGGCCTCTACCCGGCGATGCCGGCCGGCGAGCAGGTCGTGCACTTCGGCCGGTTGCACGGCCTGAGCAAGGCCGAGGCCACCGAGCGTGCGCGTGCGCTGCTGGAGGAGCTCGGGCTCGGCGACCGCTGGCCCGACCGCACCGACAAGCTCTCCGGCGGCATGCAGCAGCGGCTGCAGCTGGCCACCGCCCTGGTCCACGATCCCGACGTGGTCGTCCTGGACGAGCCGTTCAACGGCCTGGACCCGGTCGCCGTGGAGTCGCTCTCGCAGACCCTGCGGCTGCGCGCCGAGCGTGGTGCCACGGTGCTGTTCTCCAGCCACCAGATCGACCTCGTCCAGGACCTGTGCGAGGAGATCGCCATGGTCGACCGCGGCCGGACGGTGCTCAGTGGCGAGGTCGCCGACCTGCGCGCCTCCTCGGGGGAGCGCCAGCTGCGGCTGCACGTCTCCGGCGCCGACCCGCGGTGGTACGAGTCGGTGCCCGCAGTCACCCTGGTCAGCCAGGAGGCCGACGAGCTGCGGCTGGCGGTCCCCCCGGGCGTGGACCCGCTCGCCGTCCTCGACGCCGCGCGCGCTGCGGGCCGGGTCACCGACTTCGGTCTGGACCTGCCCACCCTCTCCCAGCTGTTCCTGGCCGCTGCCGGCCGGTCCGTCGAGCACGAGGAGGTCCGCTGATGCGCACGTGGTGGGAGGGCACCTGGCTGGTGGCCCTGCGCAGCCTCACCGAGCAGGTCCGCTCGCGCACCTTCAAGGTCGTCACCGGTCTGCTGTTGCTGCTCTCGATCGGCGGTGTGGTCGCACCCCAGCTGATCGGGGACGACGAGACGACGTACACCTTGGCGACAGTGGGGGAGGCGCCCACTGGGCTGGTGGCCGCGCTCGAGCAGGCGGAGAGCGGCGGGGACTTCACCGTCGAGTTCGTCGAACGCGAGGACCGCGCGGCGGTGCGCCGCACCGTCGCCGACGGCGACGCGACGGCAGGACTCGTCGGGGACAAGCTGTTCACCTTCAGCGAGGCCGACGGCACCTTCCCGGTGCTCGTGGCCCAGGCTGCGGTCGCCGTGGAGACCACCCGTCGGCTCAGCCAGGCGGGGCTCACCCCCGAGCAGATCCAGGGCCTGCAGAGCGTGCGGCCTCCCGAGCAGGTCTCGGTCGGACGGGTGGCCGACGAGGACCGCGCAGGCCTCGGCTTCCTCGTCGGGATCGTGCTCTACATCGCGATCACCTTCGCCGGCAACGCGATCTCCACGACCGTGGCCATGGAGAAGTCCACCCGGATCTCGGAGGTCCTGCTCGCGGTGCTGCGGCCGTCGCAGGCGCTCGTGGGCACCGTGCTCGCCGTCGGGATCGTGACCTTCGTGCAGCTGCTGGTGCTGGCCGTGCCGCTGGCGATCGGGGTCCGGGTCACCGACGCGATCGGACTCCCGGCGGTGGCCGCCGGCGACCTCGCACTCGCGGTGGCGTGGTTCGTCGTCGGCTTCACGCTCTACGCGTTCCTGTTCGCCGCCACCTCGGCGCTGGTCGACAAGGTCACCGAGGCCGCCTCGGCCGTGTTGCCGGTGATGATGCTGCTGATCGCCAGCTACATGCTGGCGGTGACCGTGGTCATGGAGGACCCCTCGAGCATCTGGAGCACGGCCGTGTCGATCTTCCCGTTCAGCGCGCCGGTGGCGATGCCGATCCGGTGGGCCGCCGGGCACGTCCCGACCTACCAGCTGTGGCTCGCGTTGGCGGTGACCGCGGTGACCGCCGTACTCCTCGCGCGCCTGGCCTCGGCGATGTACAGCAGGGCCCTGCTGATCACCGGCCGGCGGGCCAAGCTGCGCGAGGTGCTGAGGTAGGTCAGCCGATCGGCAGCAGCTTCTGCGCCTCCGCGGCCTCGCGCGACGCAGCCGCCTGCTTCTCGGCTTCGGCGGTGCCGTGGTCGTGGTGCTCGCGCCACCAGGCCTGGCCGGCCTCGGGCAGGGTGTGGATCGGGTCGTAGTACTGGTAGGTCCGGGTCAGCGCCTCGGGGTCGCTGGCCTCGATCGACGTGCGGTAGTTCTTGGTCCAGTGCGTGATGCCGAGCTCGCGGTCGTAGGACTCCATCTGGTGCACCCACCGCTTCCCGACGAACGGCACGTCGCAGACGATGCGCGGGGTCGCGAAGCCGGGCAGGTAGCCCATGATCGCGTGCTGCAGGGCCTGCGCCTCGGCGACCGAGACCCGCCAGTGCTCGCTGAACGGAATCATGTCGGCCATGTAGAAGTAGTAGGGCATGATCTGCGCGCCGTCGAGCAGCGTGAAGCTCAGGTCGAGCAGCGTGTGGGCGTCGGCGTTGACGCCGTTGAGCAGCACGCCCTGGTTGCGCACGTCGCGGATGCCGGTGTCGAGCATCGCCTTGGCAGCCTTGGCCACCAGCGGGGTGACCGAGTTGGCGTGGTTGACGTGGGTGTGGATCGCGATCGAAACGCCCCGGTCGCGCGCGGTGCGGGCGAGACGCTCCATGCCGGCGCGGACGTCGTCCTGGAGCCAGTGGTGCGGCAGGCCCATCAGCGCCTTGGTGGCGAGGCGGATGTCGCGGATGTTCTCGATCTCGAGCAGCTTGGTGACGAAGTCCTCCAGGCGAGCCCAGGGCAGGTTCGCCACGTCACCGCCGGAGACGACCACGTCGCGCACGGTGGGGGTGGTCCGGAGGTAGTCGATCATCGCCGCGTGGCGGTCGACCGGCTTCCCGAGGAACTTGAGCTTGTCGACCACCGGGGTCGAGTTGCCCACGAGGTCCATCCGGGTGCAGTGGCCGCAGTACTGAGGGCAGGTCGGCAGCAGCTCGGCGAGCACCTTGGTGGGGTAGCGGTGGGTGAGTCCCTCGGCGACCCACATGTCGTGCTCGTGCAGGGAGTCCCGGGTCGCGTGCGGGTGGGAGGGCCAGTCGGTACGTCGGTCGGAGAAGACCGGCAGCATGTAACGACGCACGGGGTCGGCGTACATCGCCTCGGTCAGCGAGCCGGGGCCGGACGGCTCGTCGTGACGCATCATCGTGTTCATCATCTGCGGGGTCACGAGCATCGACATCGTGGCTCGCTCGGCCTGGTCCCGCTCGAGGTCGGCGTAGAACCGCTCGTCGACGAGGTCGCCGAGCAGGTCCCGCAGCTGCTTGACGTTCTTCACGCAGTGGGCGCGCTGCCACTGCACGGACTCCCACTCCTGGACCGTGACGTCCTTCCAGCCCGGGAACCGGGTCCAGTCGGGCTCGACGAGCTCCACCTGGCGGTAGACGTAGGGCTGGCCGTCGGCCGTCTGGTTGGTGGTCATCGCACTCCGGTCCTCATCGATCGCAGTTGGGCTTGCCTGGGCGCGTCCGGTTGGCGTCCGTCCGCTCTGCATGTCAGAGTACGCAAAGAATCTCTTGTCAGACAACTGACACACCGCAAGATTTGTAGACTGCGGGTGCAAGGAAAGGACGATTCGGCGTGAGCGAGGCGACGCAGGTGGGGGCCCGACGGAGCGACCCGACCGGGCTGCACCGCGTGATCGAGCCTGCCGGGGTGCTCCCGCAGGCGGCGATCCGGCTCGACACCCGCCGCGAGCTCTGGCCCGACGAGGTCCGGATCCGCGTGGAGCGGCTCAACCTCGACGCTGCGTCGTTCCGCCAGCTCGAGCGCAAGCACACGCGCGAGGACGGCACGGCCGACGGGGACGCGGTCCGTCAGGAGGTGCTGGACATCGTGGCGACGCGGGGCAAGATGCAGAACCCCGAGACCGGGTCGGGCGGGATGCTGGTCGGCACGGTCGAGGAGGTGGGGGAGGAGTCGCCGCTCGGCCTCTCGGTCGGTGACCGGGTGACCACGCTGGTCTCGCTCACGCTGACCCCGCTGGTGATCGAGGACGGCCTGGCGCGGTGGGACGGCCACAGCGAGCAGGTGCCCGCGGACGGTTACGCGATCCTGTTCGGCCGCTCCATCGCCGCCCGCATCCCCGACGACCTTCCCAGCGAGCTCTCCCTGGCCGTCATGGACGTCTGCGGTGCGCCCGCGCTGACCGCGCGGGTGGTGGGGGAGTACGTCTCGACGGGCTCGACGACCGGGGGTGGGTCGACGACTGGGGGCGGGCCGACGGTGTGCGTCATCGGCGGCGCCGGGAAGTCCGGGTCCCTGTCCCTGGTGGCCGCCAAGCAGGCGGGAGCAGCACGCACGATCGGCATCGTCCCGACCGAGGCGGAGGCGGCTCTGCTGGAGGCAGCCGGGATCGCCGACGCGGTCGCGATCGCCGACGCGCGTGACCCGGTTGCGCTGTCCCGGGCGGTCGCGTCGGCGGGCGGCCCGGCCGACGTCACGGTGGTCTGCGTCGACGTGCCCGGCTGCGAGGGAGGGGCGATCCTGTCCACCGCCGACAAGGGCACCGTCGTCTTCTTCTCGATGGCGACCTCGTTCAGCGCCGCCGCACTCGGTGCCGAAGGGCTCGCCGCCGACGTGACCATGCTCGTCGGCAACGGCTACGTCCCGGGTCACGCCGACTACGCCATGTCGCTGCTGCGCGGGAGCGCCGGGGTCCGAGGCCTCTTCGAGCGCCGGCTGTGAGAATGACGGCATGACTCGGATCCTGTTCCGCGGAGGCTACGTCCACACTCCCGCCGACCCCCACGCGACCGCACTCTGCATCGAGGACGGGCAGGTCGTGTGGACCGGTGACGACGACGCCTCGGCGCACTTCGCCGACAACGCCGACCGGATCGTCGACCTCGAGGGCAGGCTGGTCGCCCCGGCGTTCGTCGACGCCCACGTGCACCTGTCGCAGACCGGCATGGTGTCCGTCGGGGTCGACTTCACCGACGTCCACAGCCTGGCCGAGGCCCTCGACCTGCTCGCGCAGCACGCCCGGACCTCCAGCTTCCCGGTGGTGCTCGGCCTCAACTGGGACGAGACCGGCTGGCCCGAGGGCCGCCCGTTCACCCGCGAGGAGGTGGACCGTGCCGTCGGCGACAAGGCGGCCTACCTCGCCCGAGTGGACGCCCACTCGGCTGTGGTCTCGACCCGTTTCGTCGACGCCCTGCCCTCCCTGACCGGCACCGAGGGCTGGCGCACCGACGGTCTGGTGGCGCGACAGGCCAACATCGTGGCCCGCGAAGCGGTGTTCGAGATGGTCCCGGACTCGGCCCACGAGGATGCGATCGCCCGCGCGCTCGGCGACGCCGCCCGGGTCGGGATCGGCATGGTCCACGAGATGGGCGCGCCCGGGGACTCCCCGGCCGAGGACTTCGTCCGGATCGACAAGGTGCGCACGCGCGGCGTCATGCCCGAAGTGGTCGGCTACTGGGGCCGGCTCGACGGGGTCGAGCAGGCACGAGCCCTGGGCTGCGTCGGCGCTGCGGGCGACCTGTGTGCCGACGGAGCGGTGGGATCCCGTACGGCGGCCCTGCACGCGCCGTACGCCGACGCCGACACCCGCGGCCATCTGTACCTCGACGCCGAGCAGGTGCATCGCCATGTGGTGGCCTGCACCCGCGCCGGGCTCCAGGCCGGGTTCCACGTCATCGGCGACCGGGCCGTCGCCGAGGTGGTCGCCGGCTTCCGGGCAGCCGCGCAGGAGCTGGGAGTCAACGCGATCGTGCGCGGGCGGCACCGTCTGGAGCACGTCGAGATGGTCACGCCCGAGGACATGGCCACCCTCGCCGAGCTCGGGATCACCGCGAGCATGCAGCCGATGTTCGACGGCCTGTGGGGCGGGGAGGAATCCCTCTACGCCCAGCGTCTCGGTGCCGAGCGGGCTCGGCCGATGAACGCCTTCTCCTCCCTGAACCGGGCCGGCGTGCCGCTGGCGTTCGGCTCCGACACCCCCGTGACCCGGTTCGACCCGTGGGCGGCCGTGCGCGCCGCGGCTCACCACCACAACCCCGACGAGCGGCTCACCGTCCGCGCGGCCTTCAACGCGCACACCCGCGGCGGGTGGCGAGCGGCTCGCCGCGACGAGGGAGGCGTCATCGCCGTCGGCGCACCCGCCAGCCTCGCCGTGTGGGACGCCCCGAGCGACCTCGTCGTGCAGACCCCTGACGAGCGCGTCGCCGCCTGGTCGACCGACCCGCGCGCCGGCGTACCCCACCTCCCCGACCTGCACCCCGACACCGACCTACCCACCTGCCTGATGACGGTCGTGGCGGGGCAGGTCGCCTACGAAGAACCAGGAGCACTCACGTGACCACAAGACGTCAGGTCTCGACGAGCTCGACCAGCGGGAGGGGCAAGCTCGACCTGGACCCGGTGACCGTCCGCAAGGCGCGGTCGCTGGCCCGCAAGGTCGGCCGGCCCATCGTCGACCTGGCCAAGCAGCACACCACCGTCTCGGTGGAACGCGCGACGCTGCGGCTCGCCGGTCTGCAGGGGGCGGACGCCGACGGCATCCCGTGGGCGAACCGGCTGCTCGACGCGGTGCGAGGCGACGTGGGCATCGAGCACGGCGTGGCACTGCCGGTCTGGGACGCGCTGGTGCGCGGCGAGGCCGACGACCTCACCGTGCTCGCGCAGAAGGCGGCGGCCGGGTCGGTGCGGTTCCGGCTGCCCGAAGGCAGGGACCTGACCCGGGCCCGGTCGGCATCCGGCAAGCAGGTGGGCGCGGGACTCAAGCGGGTCGACGCCCGGCGTCGTGAGCGCGAACGGCTCGTCAAGCGCTGGGGCGACCCGGCGCAGAAGCCGTGGATCTACCTGATCGTGGCCACCGGCGACATCTACGAGGACATCCCGCAGGCGCAACAGGCTGCTCGTGAGGGTGCCGACGTGATCGCGGTGATCCGCTCGACCGGTCAGTCGCTGCTCGACTACGTGCCCGAGGGGGCGACGCGCGAGGGGTTCGCCGGCACCTACGCCACGCAGGAGAACTTCCGGCTGATGCGGGCCGCGCTCGACGAGTCCAGCGCCGAGCTAGGGCGTTACGTCCGGCTCACCAACTACGCCTCGGGCCTCTGCATGCCCGAGATCGCCGCGCTCGCCGGCCTCGAGCGGCTCGACATGATGCTCAACGACTCGATGTACGGGATCCTGTTCCGCGACATCAACCCCGTGCGCACCTTCGTCGACCAGCGGTTCAGCAGGCAGGTGCACGCCCGCGCCGGGATCATCATCAACACCGGCGAGGACAACTACCTCACCACCGCGGACGCCGTCGAGGCCGCGCACACGGTGACCACCTCACAGCTCCTCAACGAGTACTTCGCCAAGGAGGCCGGCCTCGAGGACTGGCAGCTCGGGCTCGGCCACGCCTTCGAGATCGACCCGGAGATCCCCGACAGCTTCCGGATGGAGCTGGCGCACGCCCTGCTGGCCCGGGAGCTGTTCCCCGACGCACCGTTGAAGTGGATGCCGCCCACCCGGCACATGACCGGCGACATCTTCCGGGGTTACCTGCTCGACGGTTTCTTCAACCTGGCCGGCGCACTGACCGGTCAGGGCATCCTGCTGGTGGGGATGATGACCGAGGCCGTGGTGACCCCGTGGCTGTCCGACCGGGACCTCGCCCTGCAGAACGTCCGCTACGTGCTGAACGCGGCCGGCCGGCTGCAGGAGGACTTCCGCCCCGCGCCGGACGGGTTCATCGCCGAGCGGGCGCGTCAGGTGCTCGGGGAGAGCATCGACCTGCTCGAACGGATCGTCGCGCACGAGGGCAGGCACGGCCTCCTCGAGGCGATCGCCGACGGCACGTTCGGGCTGATGAAGCGGCCGGCCGACTCCGGTCGCGGCCTCGACGGGGTGGCCAAGAAGGCGGCGGAGTACTTCAACCCGGCCACCGAGATCCTGGAGGGGGAGCGATGAGCATCCTGCGTCCGTACGGCGACACCACCGGCGACGGGATGGTGCAGGTGTCCTTCACCCTCCCGATGCCGCACTCCAAGACCGCCGAGGGCGCGGCCGCCCAGCTGGCGAACAAGATGGGCATCGACCCGGCGATGGTCGTGCACGCCAAACCGATGGGCCCCGACTTCACGTTCTTCGTGGTGTACGGCCGGGTCAACCACCTCGTCGACACCTCGAAGGTCACCGTCGTCGAGCGCGACTACCCGTTGTTGACCCCCAAGGAGGTCAATCTCGCGATCAAGCGGGGACTGCGGCGCAAGCTGGTCGTCGTCGGCGGCTGCATCGGCACCGACGCGCACACCGTCGGCATCGACGCGATCATGAACATCAAGGGCTTCGCCGGTGAGAAGGGCCTGGAGTACTACGGCGAGATCAAGGTGGTCAACCTCGGCGCCCAGGTGTCGGTGCCCCAGCTGGTCGCCCGTGCGCAGGAGGAGGGCGCCGACGCGGTCCTTGTCTCCCAGGTCGTCACCCAGCGCGACGCGCACCTGCTCAACACCAAGGAGATGTCCGCCGCCTTCCGTGAGGCGTACCCGGCAGCCAAGCGGCCGCTGCTGATCGCGGGCGGTCCGCGTTTCGACGAGTCGATGGCCGACGAGCTCGGCGTGGACCGGGTCTTCGCCCGGGGCACCACCCCCGGTGAGGTGGCCAGCTACCTGACCGAGATGATCGTGACCAGGCGTGCCGAGCGCGCGAAGGCAGGAGTGTGAGATGGACCAGGACCCCCGACTCGGTCTCGTGGTGACCCACCGGCGCTACGTGTCCTACTCGCACGCGCACTACGCCGGCAACCTCGTCGACGGTGCCTACTCGCTGGGGCTCTTCGGCGACGTGGCCACCGAGGTGTGCATCCGCACCGACGGTGACGAAGGTCTGTTCGTCTCCTACTCCGACGTCCAGTTCCGGGCCCCGGTGCGGGCCGGCGACGTGGTCGAGGTGCGCGCGGAGGTGGTGCGGGTCGGCACCCGGTCGCGCACGATCGACTTCAGCGCGACGGTGATCGCGCGCGGACGGCCCGACCTGTCGGAGTCCGCAGCGCGCATCCTCGACGAGCCGATCGTGGCCACGACGGCGACCGGGACGGTCGTCGTACCCGAGAGCGGCGGCGTGTCGGGAGACGACACGCCGTCGCGGTAAAAATTGCGTCACGGATCCCCTTGCCCAAGGACCCCTCTGACCTGCGGTTTCGTGCGTTTGTGCTGGTCAGCGCGATGTTGACAGACGCCGTCTTCCTGACCAGAGTCTCCGGTGGTCCTGCCAAGCAGGCCGTGCTCGCGCACTGACGTCCAGGTGACCACGTGACCAGGTCGGGTACCACGAACCTGGGGCACGCTGTTCCCGGAGGTCGGTGGCGCGCACACGGGGCAAGGACTCGCGAGGGAGCCGGCATCCAGTAGACAACGGACCCGTGGCCCGCAGCCAGCGGGTACAGGTTCGGTCCGAAGGGTCCGGCCCCCTCGTGCTTTCCGCCGACAGGTAGTTTTGACGCCATGCCACTGCTCGTCCGTCTCGCGCTGGCCGGGACCGCCGGCGTCGCGGTGGCGGTCTCCTTCGAGCCGTTCGCGCTGGTCTGGCTGCTGCCGCTCGGCGTCGCGGGACTCAGCCTGCTGCTGCGCGGTGCAACGCCCCGTGACGGGGCGGTGGCCGGTGCCGTGTTCGGCTCGGCGTTCATGCTGGTGCTGCTGCCATGGCTGCAGGTGATCGGCGTGGATGCCTGGATCGCGCTGTCCCTGCTCGAGGGCGTCTTCTACGCGCTGCTGGGCGTCGGAGCGGTGCTGGTCCAGCGGTTCGCGTGGTGGCCGCTGTGGACGGCCATGCTGTGGGTGGCCGTGGAAGCACTCCGGTCCAGCTTCCCGTTCGGAGGCTTCCCGTGGGGGCGCCTCTCGTTCGCCACCGTAGACACTCCCGCGGCCGGACTGTTCGCCTACGTCGGGGCTCCCGGTACGACGTTCGTGGTGGCGCTGCTCGGCACCACCCTGGCCTGGGCGGTGCTCGAGGCCCGGCGTACGCCGGTGCGCGGGATCGCCGCCGTCGCGGTCCCCGTGCTGCTGGCCTCCTCCGGCACCGCGTTCGCGCCCTGGGAGCCGGCAGCGGACCAAGAACCGACGGACGTGGTCTCCGTGGCGGCCGTCCAGGGCAACGTGCCGGGGGAGGGGATGGACGCGTTCGCCGAGCGGCGGGTCGTGCTCGAGAACCACGTCCAGGCCACTCACGACCTGGCCGCCCGGATCGAGGCCGGCGAGGTCGCCCGACCGGACCTGGTGGTGTGGCCGGAGAACTCCACCGACATCGACCCGTTCGCGGACCCGACGGTGCACGCGGACATCCAGGGCGCCGTCGACGCCGTCGGGGTTCCGGTGCTCGTCGGCGCGATGGTCAGCGGTGAGGAGCCCGGTGACGTGCTCAACCAGGGCATCGTGTGGACGCCGGGAGGTGGGCCGCAGCAGAGCTACTCCAAGACGCACCCGGTGCCGTTCGGCGAGTACATCCCCTTCCGCGACCTGCTGGCCCCGATGATCAAGCGCCTCGACCAGATCCCGCGGGACATGGTCCCCGGCACCGAGCCCGGCCTGCTGACCATGGGTGACACCACGGTCGGCGACGTGATCTGTTTCGAGGTCGCCTACGACGAGCTGCTGCACGACGTCGTCGACGGCGGCGCGGAGCTGGTCGTCGTGCAGACCAACAACGCCACCTACATGGGCACCGGCCAGATCGAGCAGCAGTTCGCCATCTCCCGGCTTCGTGCGATCGAGACCAACCGCTACGTCGTGGTGGCGGCCACCAACGGCGTCTCAGGGGTGATCGGCCCGGACGGTCAGGTCGTGGAGAGGGCCCCGGTCAGGGAGCAGTCGGTGCTCATGCGGTCGCTGCCGATCTACGGCGGACAGACCCCGGCCGTGCGGTGGGCACCTGTCGTCGAGCTGTTGTTCACCCTCGGTGCAGTCGTTTCGGTGCTCGTCGCCCTCGCCGTGAACTATCGTCTGCGCCGGGCCGCACGCGACACCGACGCGACGCGCAGCCCGGACACGGTGACCGCGGGAGCAGGAGAGGCATGACGACCCTGGGGCGAGTGGTGATCGTCGTGCCGACCTACAACGAGGCGGCGAACATCGAGTGGATCGTCCGGCGGGTACGCCGGTCGGTGCCCGACGCCGACGTCCTGGTCGTCGACGACGGCTCCCCGGACGGCACCGGAGAGCTCGCGGAAGCCATGGCTGCCACGGATTCGCATGTCTCGGTCGTGCACCGGACGGCCAAGCAGGGTCTGGGCGCGGCGTACCTGCACGGGTTCCGGGTCGCCCTGGAGCGCGGCTACGACGTGATCGGGGAGATGGACGCCGACGGCTCGCACCAGCCGGAGCAGCTGCCGCGACTCCTCGCCGCGCTGGAGGACGCCGACCTGGTGCTGGGCTCGCGCTGGGTGCCCGGTGGGTCGGTGGTGAACTGGCCGTGGACCCGGATGGCGCTCTCGCGCGGCGGCAACCTCTACACCCGGATGCTGCTCGGCATCCCGGTGCGCGACGCCACCGGAGGCTTCCGGCTGTTCCGGCGCACGACGCTGGAGAAGATCGACCTCGACGGAGTGCGGTCGGTGGGCTACTGCTTCCAGGCCGACCTGGCCTGGCGGACCGTCGAGGCCGGCCTGCGAGTGCGCGAGGTGCCCATCGAGTTCATCGAGCGGCTCCGCGGGGAGTCGAAGATGAACCGGGACGTGGCGGTCGAGTCCCTGCTCCGGATCACCCGGTGGGGGTTGTCGGAACGGCGGCGCCAGGTGCGCGACGTACTCTCGAAGGTGTCCGCCCGCCACAACCGGAGGTAGCCGCCGTGACCCGCCGAGTCCCCTGGGGCGTCCTCGCCGTGCTGTTCGTGCTGGTGCCGCTGCTGGAGATCTACCTGGTCATCCAGGCGGGGCAGGCGATCGGCGTCGGCTGGACCGTGCTCATCCTGGTGGCCGACAGCCTGCTCGGCGCGGTGCTGCTCAAGCGTGAGGGAGCCGCCGCGTGGCGGGCGCTCCGGGAGGCGCTGGCGTCGTACCGGATGCCGGCCCGCGAGCTCGCCGACGGTGCGCTCGTCCTCGTCGGCGGCACGCTGCTGCTGACCCCCGGGTTCGTCACGGACGCCTTCGGCTTCTTCTTCATCCTGCCGTTCACCCGCCCTTTGGCGCGGCGCGCGCTGACCGGGCTGATCACGCGACGGTTCCTCGGTGGCCCGGCGGGGCCGGCGACCCGGGCCCGGACGCACGAACGCCCCGGACACGTGGTCCAGGGCGACGTGGTCGAGCCGTGAGGCGCGGAGGCCTCAGGCGGTCTTCTTCGACTTCGACTTGCGCGTCCGGTGCAGGTGGGCGGGGCCGATCTCGCCGCCGCGCAGCAGCTCCAGGCGCTCGCTGAGGATGTCCTCGAGCTCCTTGATCGAGCGGCGCTCGAGCAGCATGTCCCAGTGGGTGCGGGCCGGCTTCTCGACCCGGGCCTCCGGCTCGATGCCGCTGGTGCTCAGTGCCTCCGCGCCGCAGCGCGGGCACTCCCACACCGCGGGCACCTCGGCCTCGACCGACATGGTGATCTCGAACTCGTGTCCCTGCGGGCACCGGTAACCCGCCTGCTGGCGAGCGGCGAACTCGATGCCGCGCTCGTCCTCAAAGCTCTGGCCCCCGAGTCGGGCGCCGCGCAGAGTGCGTTCTCCCATCGAGCCACCTCCTGATGTCTTTACTCCCCGTGCAAAACCGTTCATCGACCCAACGAACGAAGGGCTCCCGGGATTCCCGGAGCGTGGCCCTCGTCCTGTGGTCCTTCACACCTTCGTACCCCTCCGTTGCCGGGATACACGTGGCGGCTGACCGGGCGTGCCCGAGGTCACGGCAGCCGCTGTCCCTGTCTCCAGCATCCTCCGCGCCGGCCCGGTCCGCCAGTGGCCGGCGACGTCGCTCAGATCACCGACGGCGTCTCGTTGCCGGCCTCGCGGATGCCCCGCACGGTGTCGACCTTGAGCAGCAGCAGCCCACCGACCAGGAAGAACCCGATCAGCGCGAAGATCGCCGGTCGGTAGGAGTCGGTGAGCTGGTAGACCAGACCGAATACCAGCGTCCCGAACCAGCTCGTCCCCCGCTCCATGGCGTGGTAGAAGCTGAAGTACTCCGCCTCGCGGCCGCGGGGGATGAGCAGGCTGAAGTAGGAGCGGGAGAGCGCCTGGGTGCCGCCCAGCACGATGCCGATGGCCACCGCGAGCCCGAGGAAGGCGACGAACTGCTGCTCGGGCACGAACAACGCCGCGGTGACGATCCCCATCCAGATCACGAGCCCGATGAGGATCACCCGCTTGGCGCCGAACCGTTCCGCCGCCCGGCCGAACGCCAGGGCGCCGAAGACGGCCACGAACTGGACGACCAGGTACGTCGCCAGCACGGTGCCGGTCTCGAAGCCGAGCTCCTCGATGCCGTAGGTCGAGGCCGAGGCGATCACGGTCTGGATGCCGTCGTTGAAGAACAGGTAGGCGACCAGGAAGGTCAGCGCCACAGGGTAGGTGCGCAGCTCCTTCAGCGTCGCCCACAGCTGGCCGAAGCTCTGGGCGACCAACCCGCCGCCGTCGGGTACGACGTGCTGGGGCGGGTGGTTGCGGAGGCCGCGAAACGGGATGAACGTGAACGCCGCCCACCACACCGCCGCCGACAGCATGCTGATCCGCACCGCAAGGCCCTCGGTGATGCCGACGGACTCGTGGAAGGTGACGAGCAGGAAGTTCGCCGCGAGCAGCAGCCCGCCGCCGGCGTAGCCGTAGGCCCAGCCGCGTGAGGAGACCCGGTCGCGCTCCTCCTCGGTGGAGATCAACGGCAGCAGCGAGTCGTTGAACACCGCCGCGGCGCCGAAGAGCAGGTTGGCGAGGATGAACGAGACCACGCCGAGCTGCCAGTTGTCGCCCTCGACGAAGAACAGCAGCGCGGCCGCGGCCGCACCGGCCCAGGCGAACCCGGCCAGCAGGTCCTTCTTGCGCGAGGTGCGGTCGGCGACGGCGCCCAGGAACGGGAGCAGCACCGCGGACAGCACGGTGGAGGCCGTGATGGTGTACGACGGCAGCGCGCCAGGGGCGATCGAGAGCCCGAGGAGGTCGATCCGGTTGTCGACCGCGGCCTCCTTGGCGATCGCGATCAGGTACGGCGCGAACAGCACCCCGGCGATCGTCGTGCTGAAGGCGGAGTTGGCCCAGTCGTAGAAGTACCAGGCCCGCTGCTCCTTCTGACGAGCCAGCGGGCTCAGGTCGGCGATGCCCACGGGGCCGGCGCTGCCGTGAGGCGTGCTCTCGCTCATCGGGGTGCTCCCATCCATTGGCCACGGGCGACGAGCACGTCGCGCAGCAGGTCGGTCCGGTCGGTCATCAGGCCGTCGACGCCGAGGTCGAGCAGCTCGTCCATCTGGTGCGGGTCGTCGACGGTCCACACGTGCACGTGCAACCCCAGCGCGTGGGCCCGACGGAGCAGCCCGGGCGTGACCACGGTGAGGCCCTTGTGGCGGTGCGGCACCTGGAGCGCGGAGGCGCCGCGTCGGATCGCGAGCTCGAGGAGTCGCGCGACCGGCAGCATCCTGTAGGCAACGACCTCGAACGGACCGGCGGCGGTGGCCACCTTGCCGCCGACCAGCCGCCGGAACTCCGTGATCCGACGCTGCGAGAACGACCCGACGCACACGCGGTCGTAGGCGCCGGTCGCCCGCACCAGGTCCGCGAGCGGCTGGACTGCCGCCGGTGACTTGATGTCGATGTTGAACCTGACCTCGGGGAACTCCTCGAGCAGCGAGGCCATCGTCGGGATCTGCTCGCGGCCGCCGATGAGGGCCCGGCCGACCTCGGCGGAGGTCAGCTCCGCCACCGTCCCGGTGTGCTCGGTGACCCGGTCGAGCGCGGTGTCGTGGAACGCGAACAGGCCACCGTCCCTCGTCGCGTGCACGTCGGTCTCGAGGTAGTGGTACCCGAGGTCCACCGCGTGCCGGAACGCGGCGAGCGTGTTCTCCAGGCCCTCGATCTCGGGGTGGTAGGCACCGCCCCGGTGCGCGAACGCCAGCACCGCGCCGGGGTGGTCGCAGACCGCGTCGAGATAGGGGAAGCCGGTGCGCGGTCGGGTCACGGGAGAAGTATCCACGCCGCGCGCCACGGGGCCCGACATTTCCCGCGGATGGGAGTGATCGCGTGGCCGGGGGAGTACGGTCGAGTCGTGGACGAGATGACCTGCCCCAAGTGTGGATCGAGCATGGAGCCGCGGGCCCTCGGCAACGCCCGGGTGGCCCGGTGCACGTCGTGCAGCGGCGTGTTCCTCGACCGCGCCGACCTGGGCGAGCTGACCGAGGCGGAGAACGACTGGCACGCCGGTGTCGGCGGCTACCACACCGAGCCGCTGCCGCGGATCACCGCCGACATGACTGCGCCGCCGCCGAGCAAGCCGAGGGCGCGGTCGTTCATCGAGACGTTGTTCGGCTGACCCTGTCGCTCAGATGTCGCGGAAGGTCTCGATGCGCGCGCCGAGCTGGTTCAGCCGCGTGGCGAGGTCCTCGTAGCCGCGGTTGATGACGTAGACCGAGCGCAGCACCGACGTACCCTTCGAGGCCAGCATCGCGAGCAGGATCACGACCGCCGGGCGCAGGGCGGGCGGGCAGACGATCTCCGCGCCGCGCCACCGGGTGGGGCCCTCGATCATCACTCTGTGGGGGTCGAGCAGCTTGACCTGGGCACCGAGCTTGGTGAGCTCGGTCAGGTAGATCGCGCGGTTCTCGTAGACCCAGTCGTGCAGCAGGGTCTGCCCCTCTGCCACCGCGGCGATGACCGCGAAGAACGGCAGGTTGTCGATGTTGAGGCCGGGGAACGGCATCGGGTGGATCTTGTCGAGGGGGGAGTGGAGCTGGGAGACCTTGGTGGTGATGTCGACCAGCCGGGTCTGCCCGTTGGCGGCGACGTACTCGTCGCTGCGGTGGTAGGTGAAGCCCATCTCCTCGAGCAGCGCCAGCTCGATCTCGAGGAACTCGATCGGCACCCGCTCGATGGTGATCTCGGACTCGGTGACGATCGCCGCCGCGAGCAGCGACATCGCCTCGATCGGGTCCTCCGACGGCGCGTAGTCGACGTCCACGTCGATCTCGGGGACGCCGTGCACCGTCAGGGTGGTCGTGCCGATCCCGTCGATCTGCACGCCGAGCTTGACCAGGTAGAAGCACAGGTCCTGGACCATGTAGTTCGGGCTTGCGTTGCGGATCACCGTGACGCCGTCATGGCGCGCGGCCGCGAGCAGGGCGTTCTCGGTGACGGTGTCGCCGCGCTCGGTGAGCACGATCGGGCGCAGCGGGGTGATCGCGCGGTTCACCGTGGCGTGGTAGCTGCCCTCGGTGGCCTTGACTTCGAGGCCGAACGGTCGCAGCGCCGACATGTGCGGCTCGACCGTGCGCTTGCCGAGGTCGCAGCCGCCGGCGTACGGCAGCTCGAAGGTGTCCTCGCGGTGCATGAGCGGGCCGAGGAACATGATGATGGAGCGGGTACGACGGGCGGCCTCGGCGTCGATCCGGGACAGGTCGAGCTCGGCCGGGGGGATGATCTCGAGGTCGTTGTCGTCATTGAGCCAGCGGGTCTGCACGCCGATGCTGTTGAGCACCTCGAGCAGCCGGTTGACCTCCTCGATGCGAGCCACCTTGCGGAGCGTCGTCCGGCCGCGGTTGAGGAGTGAGGCGGCGAGCAGGGCGACGCCGGCGTTCTTCGAGGACTTGACCTCGATGCTGCCCGAGAGCGTGGTCGGGCCGGCCACCCGCAGGTGGGTGGGCCCGGCACCGACGGCGACGATCTCGGAGTCGAGGGCCTCGCCGATCCGGGCGAGCATCTCCAGGGAGAGGTTCTGGTGACCCCGCTCGATGCGGTTCACCGCGCTCTGGCTGGTGCCCAGCTCCTCGGCCAGCTGGGCCTGTGTCCAGCCGCGGTGCTTGCGGGCGTCACGGATCAGGTTGCCGATCCGGCTCAGGTAGTCCTCGGTCATGCTCGCACTGTATCTCAGATATGAGATAGGTCCGCGCAGGGCGGGCGCGGTGTGACCGAGGAGACTCAGGGTGCCCGTGGCAGGATGCCTGGCATGCGAGTGACGACGATCCACGCCCCCAGGGACATCCGGCTCGAGGAGCGCCCGGTTCCCACCGTAGACGCACCCACCGAGGCGGTGGTCCGGGTCGTCGCGGCCTGCATCTGCGGCTCGGACCTGTGGCCCTACCGCGGCGAGAACGACATCACGCCCGGCGACCCGATCGGCCACGAGATGGTCGGCGTGGTCGAGGAGGTGGGCAGCGCCGTACGGTCCTTCAAGCCGGGCGACTTCGTGATCGTGCCGTTCTGCCACAGCGACAACACCTGCCCGCACTGCCGCGCCGGCGTGACCTCGGCGTGCCAGAACCTCGGGATGACCCAGGGCGGACAGGCGGAGTACGCGAAGGTCCACCAGGCCGAGGGCACGCTGGTCAAGACCGACGGGATGCCCGACGAGTCGATGATCCCGTCCCTGCTCGCGCTCACCGACGTGATGGCCACCGGCTGGCACGCGGCGGTCGCGTCCGGCGTTCGTCCCGGTTCCACGGCGGTCGTGGTGGGCGACGGGGCGGTCGGGCTGTGCGGCGTGATCGCGGCCGCCCAGCTCGGCGCCGCGCGCGTGATCGCGATGTCGCGGCACGAGTCGCGGCAGAAGCTCGCCACCGAGTTCGGCGCCACCGACATCGTCGCCGAACGAGGGGAGGAGGGGGAGGAGCAGATCCTCGAGCTGACCGACGGCGTGGGCGCCGACTCCGTGCTCGAGTGCGTCGGCACCGACGCCGCGATGCGCACCGCGTTCCGGATCGCCCGGCCCGGCTCGACCGTCGGGTTCGTGGGCGTGCCGCACGGGGTGAAGCTGCCGGTTCGCCGGATGTTCGCCCACAACGTCGGCCTCGCCGGCGGGATGGCGCCGGTCCGGGCCTACCTTCCCGACCTGCTCGAGCGCACGCTCTCCGGCGCCATCGACCCCGGCAAGGTGTTCGACCTGACCCTGACGCTCGACGAGGTCGCCGAGGGCTACCGCGCGATGGACGAGCGCCGTGCGATCAAGGTGCTGCTCACCCCCTGACGCGGCCGAAGGACTGGGCAGGTCCGGCTCCGCGTGGCACGATCACGACGTGACCAGCAGATCGTCTGCCGAGCAGCGCCTGGAGGACCTCGCGCGGCTACGCCGGGTCCGAGACCGGATCGACCGGGAGTACGCCCGACCGCTCGACGTCGAGGCACTGGCCCGCGGAGCGCACATGTCCGCGGGGCACCTGAACCGGGAGTTCCGTCGCGCGTACGGCGAGTCAGCGTACGGCTACCTGATGACCCGCCGCATCGAACGCGCGATGGCGCTGCTCCGCCGCGGAGACCTCAGCGTCACCGAGGTGTGCTTCGCGGTCGGCTGCTCCTCGCTGGGCACCTTCAGCACCCGCTTCACCGAGCTGGTCGGCGTGCCTCCGAGCGTGTACCGGCGCGATGCCGCCGGCGCGGTCGCCGGCATCCCGTCGTGCGTGGCCAAGAAGGTCACCCGACCGGTCAGGAATCGAGAAGCGAGGACCACTGAGCCGTCCCTAGCCTGAGGGTCATGGACATCAGGATTCACCACACCTTCCTTCCGCAGGACGACCCGGACGCGGCCCTGGCCTTCTATCGCGACACCCTCGGCTTCGAGGTGCTGAACGACGTCGGCTACAGCGGGATGCGCTGGATCACCGTCCGCCCGCCGGGGCAGCCGGACACCTCCGTCGTGCTCCACCCTCCGGCGGCTGATCCGGGCATCACCGAGGACGAACGTCGCGTCATCGCCGAGATGATGGCCAAGGGCACCTACGCCAGCATCGTCCTGGCCACCAAGGATCTCGACACCACCTTCGACACGCTCCAGGCCACCGGCGCCGAGGTCGTCCAGGAGCCGATGGACCAGCCGTACGGCGTCCGCGACTGCGCGTTCCGTGACCCCGCCGGCAACATGGTCCGGATCCAGCAGGCCGGGTGATGTTCGACGCCGGACCCCAGTGGGTGGTCGACGTACCCGATGACAATGCGCTGGCCGCGGCGTCCGCCACGCGGGCAGACTGGCCTGACGGAGGAGACGAAGATGACTAAGAACACCAGCGACAACTCAACGGTGCATGTCGCCGACACCCACGACCTGATCCGCGTCCAGGGCGCACGCGAGAACAACCTCAAGGACGTCAGCGTCGAGATCCCCAAACGGCGACTCACGGTGTTCACCGGCGTCTCCGGCTCGGGCAAGAGCTCGCTGGTCTTCGACACGATCGCCGCGGAGTCGCAGCGGATGATCAACGAGACCTACAGCGCGTTCCTGCAGGGCTTCATGCCGACGCTGGCGCGACCCGAGGTCGACTACCTGGACGGCCTGACCACCGCGATCATCGTCGACCAGGAGCGGATGGGCGCCAACCCCCGCTCAACGGTCGGCACGGCCACCGACGCCAACGCGATGCTGCGGATCCTCTTCAGCCGGCTCGGGAAGCCGCACGTCGGGCCGCCGACCGCCTTCTCGTTCAACGTGCCGACCCGCAAGGCGGGTGGTGTGATGAGCACCGAGAAGGGCGGCCGGGTGGAGAAGAAGGTCGTGCGCGAGGCGGTCTACCTCGGCGGTATGTGTCCGCGCTGCGAGGGCATGGGCACCGTGAACGACATCGACCGGACCGCGTTGTACGACGAGTCGAGGTCCCTCAACGACGGCGCCCTGACCGTGCCCGGCTACTCGATGGACGGCTGGTACGGCCGGTTGTTCGAGGGCGTCGGGCTGCCGATGGACAAGCCGATCGCCAAGTTCACCAAGAAGCAGCTCGACACGATGCTGTTCGCCGAGCCGACCAAGATCAAGGTCGAGGGCGTGAACCTCACCTTCGAGGGGATCATCCCGAAGATCCAGAAGTCGATGCTGTCGAAGGACCCCGAGGCGATGCAGCCGCACGTGCGGCGCTTCGTCGAGCGGGCCGTGACCTTCCAGACCTGCCCGGACTGCGAGGGCACGCGGCTCACCGCGGAGGTGCGCGCCTCGAAGATCGCCGGCAAGAACATCGCGGACCTATGCGCCATGCAGATCAACGACCTGGCCGGGTGGGTGCGCGAGCTGGACGAGCCGTCGGTGGGCCCGCTGCTCGCCGGGCTCCAGCACCTGCTCGACTCCTTCGTCGAGATCGGCCTCGGCTACCTCTCGCTCGACCGGCCGGCGGGCACGCTGTCCGGGGGAGAGGCCCAACGCACCAAGATGATCCGGCACCTGGGCTCCTCGCTCACCGACGTGACCTACGTCTTCGACGAGCCCACCATCGGCATGCACCCCCACGACATCGTGCGGATGAACCGGCTGCTGCTCCAGCTGCGGGACAAGGGCAACACGGTGCTGGTCGTCGAGCACAAGCCCGAGACGATCGCGATCGCCGACCACGTCGTCGACCTCGGTCCCGGCGCCGGTGGCGCGGGCGGCACGGTGTGCTTCGAAGGGTCGGTCGAGGGCCTCCGGAAGAGCGACACGGTCACCGGTCACCACCTCGACGACCGAGCCGGTCTCAAGGAGAAGGTGCGGACGCCGAGCGGGGCGATGGAGATCCGGGGCGCGTCGGCGAACAACCTGCACGACGTCGACGTCGACATCCCGCTCGGGGTGCTGTGCGTGCTCACCGGCGTCGCCGGGTCAGGCAAGAGCTCGCTGGTCGACGGCTCGGTGGCCGGCCGGGATGGCGTCGTACTCATCGACCAGAGCGCGATCCGCGGCTCCCGGCGCAGCAACCCGGCGACGTACACGGGACTGCTCGAGCCGATCCGCAAGTCGTTCGCCAAGGCCAACGGCGTGAAGCCCGCTCTGTTCAGCTCCAACTCCGAGGGCGCCTGCTCCACGTGCAACGGCGCCGGTGTGATCTACACCGAGCTCGGCGTGATGGCCACCGTCGAGACGACGTGCGAGGAGTGCGAGGGCCGCCGGTTCCAGCCGGCGGTGCTCGAGTACACACTCGGCGGCAAGGACATCAGCGAGGTCCTCGCAATGTCCGTCACCGAGGCCGAGGAGTTCTTCCGCCACGGCGACGCACGCACCCCGGCGGCGCACGCGATCCTGGACCGCCTCGCCGACGTCGGGCTCGGCTACCTGACCCTGGGCCAGCCGCTCACCACGCTCTCGGGCGGTGAGCGGCAACGGCTCAAGCTGGCCGCGCAGATGGGGGAGAAGGGTGATGTCTACGTGCTCGACGAGCCGACCACGGGCCTGCACCTCGCCGACGTCGAGCAGCTTCTCGGCCTGCTGGACCGGCTGGTGGACTCGGGCAAGTCGGTGATCGTCATCGAGCACCACCAGGCGGTGATGGCGCATGCGGACTGGATCATCGATCTCGGTCCGGGCGCCGGTCACGACGGTGGGCGGGTCGTGTTCGAGGGCACGCCCGCGGATCTGGTCGCCGACGGCTCCACGCTGACCGGTGAGCACCTCGCCGCCTACGTCGGCGCCTGACCGGACTCTGCATCAATGGCAGACTCGCCGCATGCCCGGTGATCGGACGCCGCGACCGGTGCCGAGTCGCGGCCTCGTGTTCGTCGATGACTTCTGCCGACACACAGGACTCGATCGGGCCGCGGTGGAGCAGCTGCTGCGCGACGGCAAGGTCGAGGGCGGATACGGCGAGGACGGGCGACCGATCGGGTTGTTCGACGACGCTCTTCCGAGCCGTGAGCAGCTGCTCGCGTGGGGGCTGGGCCCGCGCCACGAGTACTCGCCGGACGAACTTCGGGCCGACGGACCTTCCGCTGAGGGCGCCACGGCTGTGCGGCAGCGGGATGCGCGACCGAGCTGGACCATGCAGTTCGGTCGGGCGACCCCGGTGGTCACGGTGCTGTCGGGAGTCGAGGCGGTGCCGTGGGCGGCGAAGGTCTGGCCCTGTTACGACACCGCGTTCGGGGACTTCGCCGACTACGAGACCTGGCGTTCGGACCTCTTCGAACGTCACGCCGCCCGCGACGGTTACCGCCTGGCTCTCGGGTGCGAGAACGACAGTGTCGTCGGGTTCGCCTGGGGCTATGTCGGTCAGCGCGGCCAGTACTGGTCGGATCTCGCGTGGGACGCCCTGCCCGGCGACGTCGCGTCGCAGTGGATAGGCGGTCACTTCGAGTTCGTGGAGCTGGCCGTCCTTCCGACGCATCGTGGACGCGGTCTTGGCCAGGAGCTGCACGATCGACTGCTGGACGACGTGCGTCGACGCTGTCTGCTGAGCACCAGCGACGACCAGGACGACCCTGCCGTGCGGCTGTACCTGCGATCGGGCTGGCAGAGAGTCGGCACGCTGCGGCCGGGCGTACAGGTCATGGGCCTGGACCGACGGACCCCACCACAGGCCGACGACGCTGACCCGCCTGTCAGATGAACAGGCAGGTTCAGGCTTTTCGCACCCGGCTCAGCCTGCACGGGCAGTCGGCCAAGAGGACCTGCCTGTCGAGATGACCGCCCGGGCGCAGCACGTGCGGGAATGATCCGATAAGCGACATTATGTCAACTACTGAGGAAAAGACCTCGGCCAGGCGGACACCCCGGCCATTCGCCTCTCCCCGCGCCCACCCCGCCGGCCGCCACTATCGACGTTGTGCACCACTCTGCGGGGAGATTTGGTGCAGAACGTTGCGAGTGCGCGACGTCGGCCAGGTGCGCGGACGTCCGGCCAGGTGCGCGACGTGCGGCGGACAGTCGGGCCGTCAGTCGCCTCGTAGCAGATGTCGCCGGCACGCGCCGGCGTCCGGCTCGCGTCCGTCCGCGACCTGCCGGCGCGCGTTGAGCGGCACGTGCTGTCGGCGTTCCTTGGCGGCGGCCGGGCGCCCAGCTGTCGGCGGCGCTGGACTCGAGGACTGCCCTGGTCGCAGCGCCACCGAAACCGTGTCGCCTCACGTTTCCCGCCCAGCCAGCTGCCGCGCTCTCCCCCGACTCCTATTATTGTCGGAGTGACTAGTCCCGGGAGCGGCGCTTGAACGCTGCAAGGGCCAGCGGGGCGAAGATGGCCGCCATCACCAGAGGCCAGACCAGCGACATCAGCACCGGGTGCTGCAGCGGCCACGCGGCGTCGACTCCCACCGCGGGAGCGTTGCCCCACAGCTCCCGGCACGCCTGGGCCAGCGAGGAGACCGGGTTCCACTCGGCGATGAGGCGCAGCCAGCTCGGCATGTTCTCCGGCGGCGCGAAGGTGTTGGCCACGAAGGTGAGCGGGAACATGACCGTGAACATCAGGCCTTGGACAGCCTCGATGGTTCGCATCATCGAGCCCACCCAGATGCCCAGCCACACCATCGCGAAGCCGAACCACAGCAGCAGGAGGAAGCCGAGCGCGGCGTCGACCGCGTTGGTGTGGATCCGCCAACCCACCAGCAGGCCGGTCAGGCCCATGACGGCGATGCCGATGCTGGAGTGGATCAGGCTGGAGATGCTGCGACCGACCAGCACAGACGCCCGCGAGATCGGCAGTGACTTGAGCCGGTCGACGATCCCCTTCTGCAGGTCGTTGGTGAGCCCCATCGCGACCACGGCCGAGGAGAACACCATCGTCTGCACCATGATCCCGGGCAGCAGGAACTCGCGATAGCTCGAGCCAGGCACCCCGATCGAGCCGCCGAAGACGTAGGCGAAGAGCAGCACGAACATCACCGACTGGACGGTGACGTCGAGCAGCATCTCCGGCATCCGCTTGATGTGGATCAGGTTGCGCCACACGATCGTGGTCGAGGCCTGGAGCAGCGAGGGCGGCGTGATCACCGGTCGCTCCTACGGCAGCATGGTCGCGGTCATCGGGCCACCTCCACCTGCTGGTCGTCGCGGGGGACGTCGGCTTCTTCGGCCGACTCACCGTCCTCGGCACGGTGACCGGTCAGGTGCAGGAACACGTCGTCCAGGCTCGGTCGCTTGAGGCCGAGGTCGTCGACCTGCAGGCCGCTGGCCGCGATCACCTCTCCGATCCGGGTCATGTCGGCCAGTCCCTGTGCCTGGGCGGTGATCCGCCGGGCCGCCGGCTCCACGTGGATCTCCGGGGAGCAGGACCGGACCAGCTCTGCGGCCCGGGTCAGGTCGCTGGCGTGGGTCAGGGTGACCACCACGCTCGCGCGACCGGCCTGGTCCTTCAGCTGCGTCGGGGTGCCCGCGGCGATCACCCGACCCTTGTCGATCACCACGATGTCGTCGGCCAGGTGGTCGGCCTCCTCGAGGTACTGCGTGGTGAGCACGAGTGTGGTGCCCTCGCGAACCAGGCCGCGGAGCACCTCCCACAGCTCGGTGCGGCTGCGCGGGTCCAGACCCGTGGTCGGCTCGTCGAGGAACAGCACCGGCGGGGCCGCGATCAGGCTGACGGCCAGGTCGAGCCGCCGCCGCATGCCGCCGGAGTAGGTCTTCACGGTCCGGTTCGCGGCGTCGGAGAGCGAGAACCGCTCGAGCAGGCTGTCGGTCACCTCAGCGACGTACCGCCGGGGCAACCCGGCGAGTCGGCCGATCAGGCGGAGGTTCTCCCGCGCGGTGAGCAGCTCGTCGACGGTCGCCGCCTGACCGGTGAGTCCCATGCTGCGCCGGACCGCGTCCGGCTCCTTGACGACGTCGTGCCCGGCCACCCGGCCGGTGCCGCTCGTGGGCACCGAGAGGGTGGTCAGCATCCGGACGGTCGTCGTCTTCCCGGCGCCGTTGGGCCCGAGCAGACCCAGCACCGTGCCTTGCGGGACAACGAAGCTCACATGGTCGACAGCGGTGTTGTCCCCGAACCGCTTGACGAGATCGATGGCCTCCACGGCCGGTTGAGACGACATGCGCACCACCCTAGGCATCAGGACCGACAGTTTCGTAAGGGTTTTCCGCCCCGCCGCCTACTGACCTGATCCATGCCCCGAACTCATCGGTGAGCCGGGTGTCCGTCGTACGTCGACCGTGCGGTCTACTCCCCCAGACCCTCGATGTGTACGGCGATCGGGGTGCCGCGCTCGACGGTCTGGCCCACGCTGCACAGCCGGTCGTGCGACTGGTGCACGGCGCGCTCGAGGACCTCCCGAGCAGCGTCGCCCTCCTCGCCGTCGGGGAAGGTGATGTCGAAGGTCAACCGGAGGTTGGTGACGTGGTTCTTGCCTGCCTCGTCGCGGACCTTGTCGCCGGACATCCGCACGTGGAAGTCGGCCGGCTCGGAGCGCTTGCTCGTGATGAAGTCGACATCGGTGGCACTGCACCCGGCGATCGCCGCGAGGAGCAGCTCGACCGCGGACAGGCTCCGCGTGTTGTCGTTGCCGAACACGATCTTCTGGCCGTGGGCGTTGGTCGCCTCGTAGAGGCCCTTCTCGATGCGGGTGATCTCCACGGTGCGCACGTTGTCATCGCTCATGCTCAGACTCTCGCACATCGGTCATCCACCTACGATCGGGATCATGCGCATCGACTTCGCCGTGACCTCGCCGGACGTGAACCCCTACCGGCTGCTCACCGCGGTGGTCGTGCCGCGCCCGATCGCCTGGGTGTCCACGGTGTCGTCCGAGGGCGTCGTCAACCTCGCCCCGCACTCGTTCTACACGGTCGCGTGCGCCCGGCCGCCGATCGTGCAGTTCTCCTCCGTCGGCAAGAAGGACACCCTGCGCAACGCGCTCGCCACCGGCGAGTTCGTGGTCAACCTCTCCCCCGCTCCCCTGCTGGACCAGGTCAACAACACCGCCGCCCGGTTCGGCCCCGACACCAGCGAGGTCGAGGCGCTCAACATCGAGATGGAGCCGAGCACGGCGGTCACCCCTCCCCGTGTGGCCGCCTCACCGGTGTCGATCGAGTGCACCCTCCACAGCACCAACGAGCTCGGCGACTCCACCGTCATCCTCGGGGACGTCCGGCTGATCTCCGTCGCCGAGGAGGTGCTCGTCGACGGCCATCCCGACTACAGCCTGCTCGACCCGCTGGCGCGCCTGGGCAAGGACGAGTGGGCACTGCACGCCGAGGTGATCTCGGTACGTCGGCCGCAGCGCCCCGAGGACATCACGCAGCCACCGGCCTGACAGGATCGGACCATGGCTCGCACCCGACAGATCCGACTCGTCTCCCGACCCACCGGCTGGCCCACCCACGAGAACTTCGAGCTCGTCGAGGTCGATGTCCCGGCCCTGAAACCGGGGCAGGTCCTGGTCCGCAACACGGTGATGTCGGTGGATCCCTACATGCGTGGGCGGATGAACGACACCAGGTCCTACGTTCCGCCGTTCGCACTCGGTGAGCCGCTCGACGGCGGCGCCGTGGGCGAGGTCGTGGCGTCCGAGGCGCCGGGACTGGCGGTCGGCGACCACGTAGCGCACCAGCTGGGATGGCGCGAGCATGCCGTCCTCGACGCCACGCAGGTAAGGCGGATCGACACCGCTCACGTGCCCGCGTCGGCCTACCTCGGCGTGCTCGGCATGCCCGGGCTCACGGCGTACGTCGGCCTGACTCGGATCGCCGGGCTGAAGGAGGGCGACACGGTCTTCGTCTCCGGCGCTGCCGGCGCCGTGGGCGGTGTGGCCGGACAGGTCGCCCGCAACCTCGGCGCCGGACGCGTCATCGGTTCGGCCGGTTCGGCGGAGAAGGTCGCCTACCTCACGGACGAGCTCGGCTACGACGCGGCGTTCGACTACCACGACGGGCCGGTGGTCAAGCAGCTGGCGGCGCACGCCCCGGACGGCATCGACGTGTACTTCGACAACGTCGGCGGCGAGCACCTGGAGGCCGCGATCGCCCACATGAACGACTTCGGCCGGCTGGCGCTGTGCGGCGCGATCGCCGGATACAACGCCACCGCGCCGGAGCCCGGGCCGCGCAACATGTGGGCGGTGATCACGCGACGGCTGCGACTGCAGGGGTTCATCGTCACCGACCACAACGACCTCGCCAAGGAGTACCTCGGGCTGGCAGCCGGCTGGCTGAGCGAGGGCCGGCTGACCTACCGGGAGACCTTCGTGGACGGCCTCGACCATGCGGTGGACGCGTTCTTGGACCTGCACCGCGGCGCCAACATCGGCAAGATGCTCGTCCGTCTGGGCTGACTCGGCTCAGCCTTCGGTGAAGCGCTCGCGCTGGTTCGGCGGGTGCATGCCCGACCCGCCGTGCCACGTCCGACCGGTGACGATCATCTCGGTGACCTCTCGAGCGGTCGCCGACCGCAGGAACAGTGGCCCCTGCGCCACGTGACAGCCCAGCGAGCTGAGCATCTCCAGCTGGACCATCCAGCTGACGCCGTCGGCGCCGACCGGCAGGCCCAGCGCCAGGGCCATCGCGACGAGCGCGCGGACGACGTCCTCGGTGCCGTCGGGATGCGCGAGCTGGGTCACGAAGCTCCGGTCGAGCTTGACCATGGCCCACGGGATCCGGGCCAGGTGCAGCATCGAGGACCAGCCGGCCCCGAAGCCGTCGAGCACGATCCGGACACCCAGGTCGTGCAGCTGCTCCAGCGAGTCCAGTCCGGCGGCGTCGAGCGGGACCTGCTTGTGCACCTCGAGGCAGAGCACGTCCGCCGGCGCCCCCCGCACTGCGAGCGCGTTGCTGACCCGGTCGGGAAGGTCCGACGAGGACAGCTGCAGGGAGGAGATGTTCACCGACACGGGGACGTCCCGGCCGGAGGCGGCGGCCCAGCGGGCCTGGTCGGTCAAGGCCTCGCCGAGCACGGTCTCGAACAGCCGGTCGCCGAGCCCCATCCGCTCGACGGCGGGGAGGATGCGTTCGGCGTCGAGGAGGCCCAGCTCGGGGTGGCGCCAACGCACCATCGCCTCCAGGGACACCAGCCGTCCCGACGTGAGATCCACGACCGGCTGGTAGTGACACACCAGGTGTCCCTGCTCGAAGGCCGCGAGGAGCTCCTGCTCGGTGCGCGCCTGGGCGCGCGCGTCGATGCGCAGCTGGGCGTCGGCGAACACCGCACGGCCCTTGCCAGAGCGCTTGGCCTCGTAGAGCGCGGAGTCGGCGAGCCGGAACAGCGTCTCGGCACTGTCGCCACACTGGGCCACCGCGGCCCCGATGGAGACCGAGGGCTGCACCGGGCGGCGTCCATCGACCATCATCGGCCGTTCCATGGTCTCCAGGATCCGGTCGGTCACCCGGCGCACGTCCTCCTCGTCCACGTCGCGGAGGAGGACCACGAACTCGTCGCCGCTGATCCGGGCCACGAGGTCGTCGGGGCGCACACCGGCGCCGAGCCGGGCCGCGACCTCGACCAGGAGCTGGTCCCCTCCCCCGTGTCCGAACCGGTCGTTGACCGCCTTGAGCCCGTCGAGGTCACAGACCAGCAGGCCGGTGCGGGGCGCCGCCCCGTCGAGGCCGCCACAGGCGAGCTCGAGCGCCTCGGCGAACCTCGCGCGGTTCGGTAGCCCGGTCAACGGGTCGTGGGTCGCCTGCTGACGCAGGGTGCCCTGGAGCTGGGACAGCTCGCGCAGGTCCCCGGAGACCGCGGCGAGGACCAGCGAGAAGGAGACCGTGATGGCCAGGAAGATCTGGAGCAGCGTCACCGGCTCGAGCGGTCCGCCGGCGAGCACGAACGGACCCGAGCCATGGCTGGTGAAGTAGTGGGCCATCGCGGTCACGCCCAGCGACATCCACGCGGTCTCGCGGGTGCCGAACCGGAGCGCCGCCCAGGCGAACAACGGGAGCACCAGGTAGGGCATGGTCACGATCCACGTCCCCGACCAGCCCGAGAACACGGCGACCGTGGTGACCGCGCTGAGTCCGACAAGGAGGACCGGCTCGTACCAGGGTCGATGTGTCTGCGGCCGCCGGGTGCCCAGCAGCAGTGGGGCCACGACGAGCACGCCGAGCGCGTCGCCGATGAAGAAGTCCGCCCAGACCTCGGTGAAGGCGTGCGTCCCCGCCAGCAGCGAGGCCAGCGCACCCGCGGTGCCCCCGACCAGCGGGCCCGCCACGACGGCGAACCCGAGGAACAGCAGAAGCGGTCGGACCGGCGTGAGCTCACCGCGCGGGTTGCCGAACCGGCGCAGCAGGGCCGCTCCGAGCAGCGGCTCCGCCGTGTTACTGAGCGCCCACCCGAGGGCCGCCATCAACGGGTAGCCCCAGGCGAGGTCCCCGACCAGCTCGGCGAGCGCGACCCCGGCGAGGACCCAGCCCCACCGGCGTGTGGGCACGAGCATCAACGCGCCCAGCGTCACGCCGGCCGCGGGCCAGAGGCCGGCTCCGTTGCTGATCGGGTCGGACAGCCAGATCACGAGCTGTGACAGTGTGAAGTAGCCGAGTCCGACGATTGCGAGGAGAGCCTGGCCGGACGCGTCGCGCAGTCGCCCCGCGACCCAGGAACGCGTGGCACGGCGCTCGTGCAGCGCAGTCCGCTCGGGGGCGGCGGCGTCCCACAGCAGACCCGACATACCTGGTTATCGGCAGGATCCCGGCCACCCTTGAGCGACAGCGCCGCTTCGGACAGCTGGTCTGGAGTCCGCCGGGCTGCGCGGGTCGTGCGCGCTCGCCGAATGCACCGAAGCGCTGAGGGTCGCGGCTAGTCTGAGCGCCATGCCGAGCCTCTCCCTGGACGAGTCCGTCCGCCGTGCCCAGCTGGTCTCCGTGACGTCGTACGACGTGTCGCTGGACCTGGACTCGGGCGACTCGACGTTCACCTCCACCACGCGGATCCGCTTCCACGTCGACGGCCCGGCGGACACGTTCGTCGACGTCAAGCCGACGCAGCTGCTCGGCGTACACCTCAACGGCTCCCCACTGGACACCGCGACCCTGGCCGACGGCCGGCTGCCGCTGCGCGGGCTCAGCGGGGACAACGAGCTCGTCGTCGAGGCGGTGATGCCCTACCGCAACGACGGCGAGGGCCTGCACCGGGCGGTCGACCCGGCAGACGGCCGGCACTACGCCTACGCGATGTCGTTCCTGGACGCGGCACCGAGCATCTTCGCCTGCTTCGACCAGCCCGACCTGAAGGCGCCCTACACCTTCCACGTACGCGCGCCGCGGGACTGGGTGGTGATCGGCAACGGCCGCGCCGAGCAGGTCGAACCCGGGAGCTGGGAGCTGGCCACCACCGAGCCGCTGTCCACCTACTTCGTCACCCTGGTCGCCGGGCCCTACCACGTGATCCGCAGCGAGCACGACGGGATCGCGCTCGGGCTCTCCTGCCGCGCCTCGCTGGCGCCGCACCTGGATGCGGACGCCGAGGAGATCCTGACGGTCACCGGCCAGTGCTTCGACGAGTTCCACCGGCTGTTCGGGGTCCGGTACGCCTTCGGCGACTACCACCAGGCCTTCGTCCCGGAGTTCAACGCCGGTGCCATGGAGAACCCCGGCTGCGTCACGTTCCGCGACCCGCTGGTGTTCACCTCCAAGGTGACCCGCGCCGAGCGCACCAACCGCGCGACCACGATCGCCCACGAGATGGCGCACCAGTGGTTCGGTGACCTGGTCACCCCGCGGTGGTGGGACGACCTGTGGCTCAACGAGTCGTTCGCCGAGTACATGGGCAACCGGGTCACCCACGATGCCACAGAGTTCACCGACGCCCACGTCGACACCGCGTTCGGCCGCAAGCGCTGGGGCCTGGAGGCAGACCAGCGGCCGAGCACGCATCCGGTCGCGGGCAACGGCGCGACCGATGCCGTTGCCGCGTTGCAGGACTTCGACGGGATCAGCTACGCCAAGGGGTCCGCTGTCCTCAAGCAGCTCAACAGCAACCTCGGCGACGGCGTCTTCTTCGCCGGCGTCAAGGAACACTTCGCCCGGCACCGGTTCGGCAACGCCACGATGCACGACCTGTTCACCGCCTGGGAGAAGGCCGGGGCCGGCGACCTCTCGAGCTGGACACAGGGCTGGCTGCGCACGGCGGGCGTCGACCTGCTCGCCGTGGACCGTGCGTCGAGCCCGCCGGCGGTCCGAC
>JBMOMG010000047.1:0-3351 GCA_049323155.1 Actinomycetota bacterium
CCGACTCGGCATCCAGGCATTCGAGCCGCAGCTGATCGAGGGCAAGGCGATCCAGATCCACCCGTTGGTGTGCACCGCGTTCAACGCGGACTTCGACGGTGACCAGATGGCGGTGCACCTGCCGCTGTCGGCGGAGGCCCAGGCCGAGGCGCGGATCCTGATGCTCTCGACCAACAACATCCTCAAGCCGTCCGACGGCCGCCCGGTGACCATGCCGACGCAGGACATGATCATCGGCCTGTACTTCCTCACCAACCGTGACGACGAGCGCGAGTACCCCGGCGACGGGCGCGTGTTCTCGTCCACGGCCGAGGCGATCATGGCCTTCGACCGCGAGGAGATCGCGCTCCAGAGCAAGATCCGGATCCGCTTCCCCGAGCTGGTCCCGCCGGTCGGCGAGGCCGTCCCCGCGGGCTGGGAGGCCGGCAAGCCGACGATCCTCGAGACGACGCTGGGTCGCGCACTCTTCAACGAGGCGCTTCCCGCGGACTACCCGTACGTCAACTACGAGGTGGGCAAGAAGCAGCTCGGTGTGATCGTCAACGACCTCGCCGAGCGCTACACCAAGGTCGAGGTGGCCGCTGCGCTCGACGCCCTCAAGGACACCGGTTTCCACTGGGCGACCCGCTCGGGTGTGACCGTGTCGATCGAGGACGTCGTCACGCCGCCGCGCAAGGCCGAGATCCTCGAGGTGTTCGAGGGCCAGGCCAAGAAGGTGCAGCAGCAGTTCGAGCGCGGTCTGATCACCGACGACGAGCGCCGTCAGGAGCTCATCGAGATCTGGACCCAGGCTTCGAACAAGGTGGCCGAGGAGCTCGAGACCACCTTCGAGAAGACCAACCCGATCTACATGATGGTCCACTCGGGTGCGCGCGGAAACATGATGCAGGTCCGTCAGATCGCCGCGATGCGTGGTCTGGTGGCCAACCCGAAGGGTGACATCATCCCGCGGCCGATCAAGTCCAACTTCCGTGAGGGCCTGTCGGTGCTGGAGTACTTCATCGCCAGCCACGGTGCCCGCAAGGGTCTGGCCGACACGGCACTGCGCACCGCCGACTCGGGTTACCTGACCCGTCGTCTGGTGGACGTCTCGCAGGACGTGATCATCCGCGAGGACGACTGTGGCACCGAGCGCGGTCTGCCGAAGCGGATCGGCGAGCGGCTGCCGGACGGTGCCGTGGTGAAGGCGGAGAACGCCGAGACCGCGGCGTACGCCCGGACCGCGGCCGTCGACGTGATGCACCCCGAGAGCGGCGAGAAGCTGGTCTCGGCCGGTGAGGACCTCGGCGACGTCAAGATCAACGAGCTCGTCGCCGCGGGGATCGAGGAGGTCAAGGTCCGCTCGGTCCTGACCTGTGAGGCCCGCACCGGCACCTGCGCGAAGTGCTACGGCCGCTCGCTGGCCACCGGCAAGCTGGTCGACATCGGCGAGGCGGTCGGCATCATCGCCGCCCAGTCGATCGGTGAGCCCGGCACGCAGCTGACGATGCGTACCTTCCACACCGGTGGTGTGGCCTCCGCGGACGACATCACCCAGGGTCTGCCGCGTGTGGTGGAGCTGTTCGAGGCACGCCAGCCCAAGGGCCGTGCGCCGATCACCGAGGCGGCCGGCCGGGTCACCATCGAGGAGACCGACAAGGCCAAGAAGGTCCTCGTCACTCCCGACGACGGCTCGGAGGTCCAGGAGTACCCCGTCAGCAAGCGGGCCCGCCTGCTCGTCGGCGAGGGTGACCACGTCGAGGTCGGCCAGCAGCTGACCCAGGGCACCCCGGACCCGCAGGAGGTGCTTCGCATCCTCGGTGTCCGCAAGGCCCAGGAGCACCTCGTGGACGAGGTCCAGGAGGTCTACCGCAGCCAGGGTGTGGCCATCCACGACAAGCACATCGAGATCATCGTGCGGCAGATGCTGCGCCGGGTCCTCGTGCTCGAGCAGGGTGACACCCGTCTGCTGCCCTCCGACCTCGTCGAGCGCACGCTCTTCGAGGAGGAGAACCGTCGGGTGCTCGCCGAGGGTGGCAAGCCCGCGGCGGGTCGCCCGCAGCTGATGGGCATCACCAAGGCGTCGCTGGCCACCGAGTCGTGGCTGTCGGCGGCGTCCTTCCAGGAGACCACGCGCGTCCTCACCGACGCGGCGATCAACGGCAAGTCCGACTCGCTGCTCGGCCTGAAGGAGAACGTGATCATCGGAAAGCTGATCCCGGCCGGCACCGGCCTGGAGCGCTACCGCAACATCCGGGTCGAGCCCACCGAGGAGGCGCGTGCCAACGCCTACTCGGTGACCGGCTACGAGAACTACGACTACGACTTCGGCAGCACCGCCGGTGGTCAGGCCGTGGCGCTCGACGACTTCGACTTCGGCTCCTACCAGAGCTGAGCCGAGACCGCGCCTCGAAGGGCCCCGGGTTCCGTCAGGAACCCGGGGCCCTTCCCGTTCCGCAGGGGCCAGATCGACGTGCACTCGCGACGGCCGGAACCGGCGTCCCGGCGCAGGGCACGAGGGCTCCCCGGGCGAGTGCACGTCCGTCCGGCCCTGTCGCGGTGCCCGCGGTGAGGTGGGTCTGCTCAGAGGGGGAGGTAGGACACCGGACGGTGGTGCATGGTCGGTACCCGGGCGTGCGGGAGCTCGGCCCCACCGGCGTCGGCGCGGTCCTCGAGCGGCACGTCGGCGCGTTCGCCGGTTCGATCCCCGCGGCGCCACCGGCGGAAGCTGCCGATCGGGTCGATCACGACGTCGAGCCGCCGGGCGACCGGGGGAGTGGCCAGCACCAGCGCGAGTACGACGGCCGCACCGGTCAGCGTGATGAGGCCCGTCCACGGCATCACCGAGCTCCAGCCGAAGAGGTCGGTGTAGGACGCGGCCTTGATGAAGAACCCGTGGAACAGGTAGACCACCATCGTCGCCCCGCCGAGCCGGGTGAACCACGTGGTGGTCGCCGGCACCAACGTCAGAGCGCTGAGGGCGAGCACGGTGGCCACCGCGAGGAGCACCAGCCGGATCGCCGCCCCTTCGAGGAACGAGACGCCCAGCACGTCGTACCCGGAGCGCCAGTAGAACCACTCGGTGCGCAGGGTGCCGTCGACCAGCGGGGCGAGCGCGACGCCCGCCGCGAGGACGGCCACGGCGGGCCGGCGCCAGCGGCGCTCCCGCAGCCGCTGCACGTGCTCGGGCCGGGCCACCAGGCCCAGCACGAAGAACGGCAGCATCCCGGTGACCCGGCCGACGTTGATGGCGCTCGCCGGAATTCCCCAGTGATGCTCATCGAAGTTCCCCACCCTGGGCGGTGGTCACTGTAGCGGTCGGCGGGCTCCGGTCGCGGCGTGACGGAGTGCGTCGTTCTTGGCGTGGTGGTC
>JBMOMG010000048.1:0-3338 GCA_049323155.1 Actinomycetota bacterium
GTTACGGTGGGACACAGAGCCTCCTGGGTGGATGTGGGCCTTCGACAAGCCACACCCCACCCGGGGGCTCTACCTACGTCAACGATGACGCGCCGCTGCTACCAACCTCATGGCCGGGTACACCTAGAGGGCTACTTCTCCAAGATCGCGGTCACGCCCTGGCCGCCGGCCGCGCAGATCGAGATCACGCCGCGGCCCGAGCCCTTCTCGTTCAGCAGCTTGGCGAGCGTGGCCACGATCCGGCCGCCGGTCGCGGCGAACGGGTGACCCGCGGCCAGCGACGACCCGACCACGTTGAGCTTGTCGCGGTCGATCGAGCCGAGCGGAGAGTCGAGGCCGAGACGCTCCTTGCAGAAGATCGGGTCCTCCCAGGCCTTCAGCGTCGCGAGCACCTGCGAGGCGAACGCCTCGTGGATCTCGTAGAAGTCGAAGTCCTGCAGGGTCAGCCCGGCCCGCTCCAGCATCCGCGGCATCGCGTAGGCCGGCGCCATCAGCAGGCCCTCGCCACCGTGCACGTAGTCGACGGCCGCGGTCTCGGCGAAGGTGAAGTAGGCGAGCACCGGCAGGCCCTTGGCCTCGGCGTACTCCTCCGAGGCCAGCAACACCGCGGAGGCGCCGTCGGTCAGCGGCGTCGAGTTCGCGGCGGTCATCGTGGCGGCCTCACCCTTGCCGAACACCGGCTTGAGCTTGGCCAGCTTCTCCACCGACGAGTCGGCGCGCAGATTCTGGTCGCGCTCGAGCCCGTTGAACGGCGTCACCAGGTCGTCGAGGAAGCCCCGGTCGTACGCCGCGGCGAGGTTCTTGTGCGACGCCACGGCGAGCTCGTCCTGCTCCTCGCGGCCGATCCCCCACTCCAGCGCGGTGAGCGCGGCCGAGTCGCCCATCGACAGCCCGGTGCGGGGCTCCTTGTTCGCCGGGATCGCCGGGGCCAGGTGGCCGGGGCGGATCTTGGCCAGCGCGGCGAGACGCCCCTGCATGGTCTTGGCCCGGTTGGCCTCGAGCAGGATCTTGCGCAGCCGCTCGTTGACCGCGATCGGGGCGTCGGAGGTGGTGTCGGTGCCGCCGGCGATGCCGACCTCGATCTGGCCGAGGGCGATCTTGTTCGCCACCGCGATCGTCGCCTGGATCCCGGTGTCACAGGCCTGCTGGATGTCGTACGCCGGGGTGTGCGGGTCGAGCTTGGAGCCCAGCACCGACTCCCGGGTCAGGTTGAAGTCACGGGAGTGCTTGAGCACCGCACCGGCCACGACCTCGCCGAGCCGCTCGCCCTCGAGGCCGAACCGGCTGACCAGCCCGTCGATGGCGGCGGTGAGCATGTCCTGGTTGGACGCGTTCGAGTAGACGGTGTTGGACCGGGCGAAGGGAATCCGGTTGCCGCCGATGACGGCCACCCTGCGCACGGACTGGTTGTTCGGCATGTCGTCGCTCCTGATCGGTGCCTGTTGTCGTCCCCGCTGGAGGGTCGGGGCGGGCCGGCTGGCCACGGAAAGTGCCTACCCGCAGAACCTTGCCCCAACGCGGGTGCTGTAGGGAACGTAGTGAGTGCCACATCACGAAAAGTGGACTCTGAGTTACACCCATAGTTACATGAGCCTGCAGACCCTTCGCACCGGACGCGCCCCCGGTGCCCCCAACCGGAGGAGACCCGCCGCATGAGCACGCGCTACCAGTCCCTGATCAGCACGCCCGTCGGGCAGCTTCTCGCCAAGAACCTCGGCCTGCCCAACCCGGTCAAGCTCGAGCGCTACACCGAAGGTGCCCCGCTGGTCCAGGGCACCGTCGCCGTCGGCGGCGAGGGCCGCCTGGCCAAGACCGTGGTCGACCTGCTCGACGACCTCGGCGTCGCGGCGGTCACCGAGGCGCCGGCCGACCAGCGCTACAAGGGTCTGGTCTTCGACGCCACGGGGATCACGACCTCCGCCGGGCTCGTGGAGCTCCAGCGGTTCTTCACACCGCTGATGCGCAGCCTGGAGACCAACCCCCGGGTGGTGGTGCTCGGCACTCCCCCGGAGATGACGAACAGCGCCGAGGAGCGGGTCGCCCAGCGCGCGCTCGAGGGCTTCACCCGCTCCCTCGGCAAGGAGATCGGCCGAGGCGGCACCGTGCAGCTGGTCTACGTCGCCCCCGCGGCCGACGCTGCGGTGGAGTCGACGCTGGCGTTTCTGCTGTCCCCCAAGTCGGCCTACGTCTCCGGCCAGGTGATCCGGATCGGTGCCACCGGCGCCACCGCCGCCGCGGAGCAGGTCGAGGACTGGACCAGGCCGCTGGTCGGCAAGGTCGCCCTCGTCACCGGCGCCAGCCGCGGCATCGGCGAGGAGATCGCCCGAGTGCTGCACCGTGACGGCGCCACGGTCGTCGGGATCGACGTACCCCAGGCCGCCAACGAGCTCCAGGCCGTGATGAAGGACCTCGACGGCGACCACCTGATGCTGGACATCACCGCCAAGGACGCCCCGCAGCGGATCGCCAAGCACGTCGCCGACAAGCACGGCGGCGTCGACATCGTCGTGCACAACGCCGGCATCACCCGCGACAAGAAGCTGGCCAACATGAAGGAGGACGGCTGGTCCTCGGCGATCGCGGTCAACCTCACCGCCCCGGAGCGGATCACCCGCGAGCTCCTCGACCAGGGCCTGGTCCGGCCCAACGGCCGGATCGTCGGGGTCTCCTCGATCGCCGGCATCGCGGGCAACGTCGGGCAGACCAACTACGCCGCCTCCAAGGCCGGCGTGATCGGCCTGGTCCAGTCGCTCGCCGGTGAGCTCGAGGACGGGATCACGATCAACGCCGTCGCGCCGGGCTTCATCCACACGAAGATGACCGCCGCCGTGCCGTTCATGACCCGCGAGGTGGGCAGCATGCTCAACGCGATGTCCCAGGGCGGCGAGCCGGTCGACGTGGCCGAGGCGATCGCCTGGTACGCCAACCCCGCCTCCACCGCGGTCAACGGCAACGTGGTCCGCGTGTGCGGCCAGATGATGCTCGGGGCCTGAGATGACCGAGCCGACCACACGGGAGGTCACCGGCGAGCCGGCGGCGCTGCCGATGATGCTCAAGGCCGCCCTGCCGGCGATCCCGGGCGTCTCGTCACTGCCCGGCGTGCGCAAGACGGGGTCGGCCCTCCCCGAGCTGACGTTGACCCGGTACGACGTACCGATCGACCGCGAGCACGTCGCGGCGTACGCCGAGGTCTGTGGCTTCGGGCTCAAGGAGACCGTGCCGCTGACCTACCCGCACATGCTCGCCTTCGGCCTGCACATGGCGATCATGACCGACTCGGCGTTCCCCTTCCCCGCGATCGGCACGGTGCACCTGGAGAACTCCATCACCCAGCACCG
>JBMOMG010000049.1:0-43657 GCA_049323155.1 Actinomycetota bacterium
ATCGCGTCGGCCGCGGCGAAGTCCTTGCTTGCCCGGGCCGCCGCGCGCTGCTCGAGCAGCCCGGCGACCAGCGTGTTGATCGCCGCGGTCAGCCGCTCGTCGCGCCGTGCGCTGCCACCGGCCCACTGAGCGTCGTACGGGTCCAGGCCGAGCACGTCCAGCATGGCACGCACCGAGCCGGCTACCTCGCGCAGCGCCGCGGAGTCGCCGGCCGCGACGAGCTTGTTGCCCTCGCGGACGCTGTCGTAGACGGCAGCCACGGCGGCGGGCGTGCCCAGGTCGTCGTCCATCGCCTCGACGAACGCCGGTGCCAGCTGTGCGGGCTCGGGCACGCCGCCGAGCACCTCCGCGGCGCGGGTCAGGAAGTGCTCGATGCGGCCGAACCCGGCCGCTGCCTCCTCGAGCGCCTCGAAGGAGAACTCCACGTGGGACCGGTAGTGCGCGGCGACCATGTAGAAGCGCAGCTCGATCGGGCGGACCCGCTCCAGCACGTTGGGGATCGCCAGGGAGTTGCCCAGCGACTTGCTCATCTTCTCGCCCGCAGTGGTGATCCAGGCGTTGTGGAGCCAGTACGACGCGAAGCCGTGCCCGGCAGCGCGGGACTGGGCCTGCTCGTTCTCGTGGTGCGGGAAGCGCAGGTCGACACCGCCGCCGTGGATGTCGAACGCCGAGCCGAGGTACTTCAGCGCCATCGCCGAGCACTCGATGTGCCAGCCCGGCCGGCCCGGCCCCCACGGCGAGGGCCACGCCGCGGTCCGCGGCTCGGAGTCCTTCTTCCAGCCCTTCCAGAGCGCGAAGTCGCGGGGGTCGCGCTTCCCGCGCGGGTCGGCGTCCTCGGCCGGCTCCATCTCGTCGACCTTCTGGCCGGAGAGCTCGCCGTAGGCCGGCCACGACATCACGTCGAAGTACACATCGCCCGAGCCGTCGGTCGCGGCGTAGGCGTGGCCGCGCTCGATCAGGTGGTCGATCAGCTCGACCATCTCCGGGATGTGTCCGGTCGCCAGCGGCTCGTAGGTCGGCGGCAGCACGTTGAGCGCGTCGTAGGCCCGGTCGAGCTCACGCTTCATCAGGTAGGCCAGGTTGTACCAGGGGCGGCCCTGCTCGGCGGACTTCACGAGGATCTTGTCGTCGATGTCGGTGACGTTGCGGATGAACGTGACGTCGTACCCACGCGCGGCCATCCACCGGCGGAGGACGTCGAAGTTCACCCCGGACCGGACGTGCCCGACGTGCGGCTCGGACTGGACGGTCAGCCCGCACAGGTAGATCCCGGCCTTGCCGTCCTCGAGCGGCACGAAGTCACGGACCTCGCGGGTGGCGGAGTCGTAGAGCCGAAGAGTCACCTACCAATCCTATCGACCGCACGGGGCTGCCCCGACCACGTCGCACCGACCGGGTCGGGACCGCCGAGCTGTGACTGGTGTGAAACCAGTGTCGAGAGGGACGAGGTGTCCTATCGTTCTACGGTGCGCACTCTCTCTCGGACCCGCATGCTCGCCGGCACGGCCCTCGTCGCGCTCGTCGCGCCGCTCGCCGCGCTCGCTCCGGCGGCCGCCGCCCCCACCGACCCGCAACCGACGAAACCGCGCGTCCAGCGCACCGTCCAGCCGCCTGCCCGCGCGATCACCTACACCGAGTGGACCAGCCAGCAGCAGCTCGCCAAGGGCCGCTTCGTCGGCACCCGCGCGGTCGACGGCACGCTCCGGCTGGCCCGGCCCCGCCACTCGATGCGCTACCGCGACCCGCACGGCAAGCCGACCAAGAAGTACGCGCTCGGCAGCTGGCTCTCCCCCTGGACCCGTCCGGGCCACGCCTTCGACGAGCTGATCGCGTCGTGGGACGCGACCACCCCGGGCGACTCGTGGATCCGGATCCAGGTCCGTGGGCTCAGCGAGGCGGGCAAGCGCAGCAAGTGGTACGCGCTGGCCAACTGGGCCGCGACCGACCGCCGCTTCCACCGGACCAGCCTCGGCCCGCAGGCCGACGACCTCGCCCAGGTGTCGGTGGACACGCTCAAGACCCGCTACTCGATGGGCTTCACCGCCTGGCAGATGCGCGTCAGCCTGCTGCGCCGGATCGGCACCAGGGCCCAGCCCACGGTCGACACCGTCGGCGCGATGGTCTCAAGGCTCCCGTCCTCGGACCGCGTCGCGACCTCCCGGCCGGGTGTGGCCCGCGGGCTCACCGTCACGCTGCCGGGCTACTCGCAGATGATCCACGACGGCCACTACCCGCAGTACGACGCCGGCGGCGAGGCCTGGTGCTCGCCGACCTCGGTGTCGATGGTGCTCGGCGCGCTGGACCGGCTACCGGCGGAGCAGGAGTACTCCTGGGTCCCGGCCGGGCACCCGGACCCGTGGGTCGACCACGCGGCGCGCAGCCAGTACGACTACGGCTACCAGGGCGCCGGCAACTGGTCCTTCAGCGCGGCCTACGCCGCGACCCATGCCGACGCCGCGTTCGTGACCCGGCTGCGCAACCTGCGTGAGGCCGAGCGCTTCATCAAGGCCGGCACCCCGCTGGTGGCCTCGGTGAAGTTCGGCCGCGGCGAGCTCGACGGCGCTCCGATCAGCTCGACCGCCGGGCACCTGATGGTGATCGTCGGGTTCACCCAGGACGGCGACGTCGTGGTCAACGACCCGGCCGCCCCCGGCAACAGCAGCGTGGTGCGCACCTACGACCGCGGCCAGTTCGAGAACGCCTGGGTGCCGAAGTCCGGCGGGCTCGTGTACGTCGTGCGCAACCTCGACCAGCCGCTCCCGCCGACCCGGACCAGGAACTGGTGAAGCGCCGGATCCGCTTCGACCGCTGGGACGGCGAAGCCGACTTCGGCACCGGCGACCACGACGGGACCGAGGTCGCCGACGGACGGCTGGCGCTCGGCGCACCGACCGGGATCTGCGGCTACGACGACCCGCACCGCGACGGCCCGCCGGTGAAGTACGACCGGGCGACCTGGACCTCGGCGGAGCTGACCCCCGGGTTCGGGTTCACCGAGCTGGTCGCGTCCTGGAACGCGCACACGCCCGAGGGGACCTGGATCGAGGTGGCGCTGCAGGTCCGCACCGCCCGGGCCACCTCCGGCTGGCTGGTGATGGGCCGCTGGGCGGAGAGCGACGCCGACATCGCCCCGACCTCCGTGCCCGGGCAGTCGGACGAGGTCGCCGCGGTGCACGTCGACCGGCTCACCCTGCCCGAGACGGCGCCGGGAACGTCGTACCGGATGCGGGTGACGCTGCTGCGCCGCACCGGCACCGCGGCCACACCGGCGGTCTCGCTGCTGGGTTGCGTCGCCTCGGCCGTGCCGCCCGGCGCGCCCGTCGTGTCCGCGGAGCGCAACGGCGCGGCGGGCACGGTGCTGGAGGTGCCGGCATACTCGCAGCGGCTGCACCTGGGGAGCTACCCGCAGTGGGCCAACGGCGGTGAGTCCTGGTGCTCGCCGACCGCGACCTCGATGGTGCTGGCGCACTGGGGACTGGGCCCGCGCAAGCTCGACTACGCCTGGGTCGATCCGGGGATGGCCGACCCGGTCGTCCCCTACGCCGCGCGGCACACGTTCGACCACGACTACCGGGCGCCGGGGAACTGGTCGTTCAACGCCGCCTACGCGGCGCGGTTCGGCGCGGTCGCGTTCGTGACCCGGCTGCGCTCGCTGGCCGAGGCCGAGCTGTTCGTCTCCGCCGGGATCCCGCTGGTGGTCGGGGTGGCGTTCACCCGCGACCAGCTCGACGGCGCCGGCTACGACACCACCGGCCACCTCGCGGTGCTGGTCGGCTTCGACGACGACGGGAACGTGGTCTGCAACGACCCGGCGTCCCACGAGATCGCCAGCAACGACGAGGTCCGGGCCACCTTCGACCGGGCGCAGTTCGAGCGGGCGTGGATGCGCTCGTCGGGCGGGATCACCTACGTGATCGCGCCGCCCGACGTACCTCTGCCGCCGGCGCCGGCCGAGCCGAACTGGTGACGGCCCAGCTCGTGGAGGACGGCGGCCGCCGCATCCTCCCCCGAGCGCACCGCGCCCTCCATGTAGCCGTTCCACACCGGTGAGCACTCCGCCCCGGCCCAGTGGATCCGGCCGACCGGCTCGCGCAGCGCGTGACCGTAGTGGGTCCACACGCCCGGCGTGAAGTGGGCGCCGTAGCAGCCCCGGCTGAACTCCTCGGCCATCCAGTCCCGCTCGATGAACTCACGCGGCGACGCGGCTCGCGGACCGAAGTAGCGCTCGAAGCAGCCGAGGACCGCCTCGCGGCGCTCCGCGGGGGTACGACGGGCCAGACGCCGGCCGTCGCCCGCCTCCACGAACCCCATCAGCACCCCCGGCGTGCCCGACGGCGGTGAGTTGTCGAAGGTGACCTTGACCGGGCCCATGTCCGAGGCCGCCTGACCGTTGAGGCCGTCGGCCCGCCAGAACGGCTCGTCGTAGATCGCGTAGACCTTCATCACCGAGCCCGCCGGGAGCCGCTGGGTCAGCTGGTCGCGCCACGACGGCAGCGGCGGGTCGTACTCCAGACGGCCGGCCAGGGTCGGCGGCAGCGTGACGATCACCCGGTCGGCGTCGTACGTCGCTCCCGCCCGCGTCGTGACCCGGACGCCGGTGCGGTGCTGGGTCACCGTGCGGACCGGTCTGTCCAGGTGCACCCGGTCACCGAGCCCGGCGGCCATCGCCTCGGCGATCCGGATCGAGCCGCCGACGATCCGGTCCTGCTGCGCACCGCGGTCGACCGAGATCAGCGTCTCCAGGTCGGTGCCGGAGTGGGCGTAGAACAGCGCGTGCAGCAGGGACAGGTCGGTGGACTCCGCGGAGAACACCGCCTCGCAGGCCACCCGGAAGTAGGCCCGGCCGGTGGGGGTGCGCAGGTTGCGGCGGATCCAGGTCTCGAAGGTCTGCCCGTCCTGGACATCGGCGTCGGGCGAGGTCCACGGCTCGGTGAGGCTGACCCGGTTGGCCAGACGGGTGAACCGGGCCAGGCCCTGCCCCAGGTCGGCCAGCGCGAACGGTCCGAGCCGGGGCAGCGCACCGCGGTGAGACTTCAGCCGGGACTGCCGCCCGCCGAGGTCGAGCAGCAGCTCGCCGTCGTCGTTGTGGGTGCGGAAGTGCTCGAGGCCGAGCTCCTCGACCAGGGCGTACATCCGGTTCTGGGTCGGGCCGATCCACTGGCCGCCGAGCTCGAGCGGGGTGCCGTCGTCGAGCACGTGTCCCTCGGTCCGGCCGCCGACCCGTCCGCGCGCCTCCAGCACGGTCACCTCGGCGCCGGCGTCGACGAGCCGGCGTGCCGCGGCCAGCCCCGACAGGCCGGCGCCGACCACCACCACCCGGCCGGTCACGCCGCGCGCCCGGGGGCGAGGTCGGGCATCCGGGCGGCGGTGTCGGTGCCGCGCCACTCGCGCCGGAGCCAGGCCGGCCTCCGGTCGGGCAGTGCCGCGGCGACGAGGTCGGCCAGCCAGCGCTCCTCGGCGGCATCCGCAGCCGCGAACGCCTCAGCACCTGGCGGCGGGTCGGCGATCCAGCCGGCCTCGAGCCGCTCGCGCTCGGCGGCGAACCTCGCCACGCTCGCGGGATGGTCGCGCAGCACCAGCCGGTGCAGGCGTTCGTGTCGCCACCAGCGGTAGCCCGGGTCGAAGGTGTTGCGCGGCATCGCGGACGGGTCCACGTCGAGCGGCCGGGTCACGCTGACCGGCTTGAAGACCGAGGTGCAGGGCGCGGAGGTGCCGGTGACCCAGTGCCGGACCTCGGAGGGAACGCGCAGGTCGGCGACCCAGGACGCCGTGCTCTGCGTGGAGGTGACCAGCCCGCCGGCGTGCGCGCAGGGTGCGGACAGGGCCCCGTTGACCGGGGACCACTGCGGCCCCGCGGCGTCGCCGTGGTCGCGCAGCGCGGCCATCAGGTCGGCCGGGTGCGTCGCCCGGGAGGCGGCGTGCTCGGTGCGGGTCCGTCGGGCCGCGCAGGCGGCGACCCTGCCGCGGACCGGGTCGGCGTGCTTGTCGGCGAAGCCGGGGATGGTCAGCCCGTTGCTGATCGACCGGCCGGGGCCGGTGACCTCCTCGGTGACCCAGCGGCGTCCGGCGGTCTCCAGGACGACAGCGCCGTTTGCGTCGGCGACGAGGAAGGAGTTGTCGTAGGTGAACCGCGGGTGCTCGTGGCTGCACGAGCCGCCCTGCCCGTGCTCCTCGAGCAGCGCGACGATCAGACCGACCGCCTCGTGGGCGGTGCTCGCGCGCTCGAGGCCGAGCCGGACCAGGTCCATGCCGAGCAGCGGGCTGGGCGCGTCCTTGTCTCGCGGGTCCTTGGCGCCGCGGGTGAACACCGCCTCGTTGCCGATCACGACGCCGGCGTCGTTGGCGCCCATCTCGGCGCCCCACATCCACCACGGCTGGCTGAGCAGCACCCGTCGGGTCTCGGCGACCTGCGGGATCACGCTCCAGGTGCACCGCAGGGTGCTGCCCGGCTCGTGCTGCTGCGCGTCGTACCACCGGAGGACCTGCGCCTCGTTGGGGTCGCGGTCGCTGTTCTTGGCGAAGAGCACGCCCTCGTCGGTCAGGCTGACCATCGTGTCGCACATGCTTGGCAACGTAGTCCCTGTCAGGGGGCGCCGAGCGTGCTTTCGGGGCGCAGGTCGTCCGCAAGCGGCTCGCCGTCCACCGCGGCAGCCAGGCGCCGTCCGAGACCGGGCGCCTGCTTGAACAGGTTGTGCCCGACGGGGAAGAGGATCCCGTCCCGCTCCCAGACGGCCAGACCGTCCTCGCTCCACGGCAGCTCGGTGACCCAGCAGTGGCGCACGTCGACCGGCTCGGGGTCGAGGCCGGGCAGGGCCCGACCGACGTACGACGCGGCGCGATCGGCCAGCGCCGCGAGCTCGTCGGGGGCGAGCAGGCTGCCGTCCTCGCGCGCCGCGGTCGTGCCGCTGAGCCCGACGGCGTACCCGGTGCGGTCCGGCGTCGCCGCGGCGTAGACCCCGGTCTCCCCGAAGCTGCCGCTGGAGTCCTGGAGCGTGGCCAGCCGGGCCGGCGCCTCGCCCCGCACGCAGAAGGTCAGCCGGACGTGGGCGGCCTGGCGCACCGGCTGGGAAAGACCCACGGTCCTGGCGAGGTGGGCGGTCCCCCTGCCGGCGCACACCACCACCCGCGCGAACGTCTCGGTGCTGCCGCCGCTGCGCACCTCCACACCTCGTCCGGCGGACCGGACCGACAGCACCTCGTCGGCGACGAGCCGGTCACCCAGCGCCGCGGCGAGCGCGCGGACGGCCGTGGTGGTGCGGATGGAGCCACCCCGCTCGTCGAGCATCGCGGGCCCGTCGTACCCGGCAAGGACGGGGAGACGCTCGGCGAGCTCCTCCGGCCCGATCCGCCGCGCCGCCACGCCCAGCTCGGCGAGCAGCGGCAACCGCGAGTCGACCGAGGGACCGATCGCGACTGCCCCGTCGTCGGAGACCAGCTCGACCCCGAGCGCCGCGGCCCACTCGTCGTAGATCTCACGGCTCTCCTGGGCAGCACGGACGAGCCGGCGGTCGTCGTGGGCATGGCGGAAGATCCGCGACTCGCCGCCCGACTGGCCGTTGCCGGGGACGCCCTGCTCGAAGACGCGGACCGGCACGCCGCGCTCCGTCAGGGCGTAGGCGGTGGAGAGCCCAACGATCCCGGCTCCCACCACGGCGACCTCGTTCACGGCCGCGCCTCCACCGGCGGGTCCAGCCGCGGCACCCCGCCGAGCCGGCGGTGGAAGCGCACGTGGTCGGCGTACGCGTCGAGGGTCCGCCACAGAGCCACATGGGCCGCCCACGGCAGCGGCTCGTCGCCGTCGCGCCACGACGGCCCGAAGCCGATCCAGACCGGCGTCCAGTCCGCGGCGAGGTCCCACTCGCCGCGGTGCATGGTCACCAGCCGGTTCCGGACCTGGAACGCCATCCGCGGGCCGTCGGTGCAGATCGGGGCGGTCCGGACCGGCCACAGCGTCAGGTCCAGCGTCATCAGCTCGATCTCCAGGTCGCGCAGCACGACCGGCGCGACGAGGGCCGTCGCGACGTTCTCGTGGGGTGCACGCCTCACACCGGGACGCTAACCCGCACCTCGGGTCGGCGTCATCCCCCTCGCCTAGCCCGCGGTGAACTCGACGCTGTGCCAGCCGGTGGCGCCGTCGGGCAGCACGTCGGACTGGACACCGGTCTGGGTGTAGCCGCTGCGGTCGGTGGCCCGGACGGCCAGCGTGTGCTCGCCCGGCGCCACCTCCACGGTCGCGCTCCACTGCGCCCACGTGTCGAGGTTCGGCACCCGGCCCAGCTCGGCCCGGGTCCAGGGCCCGCCGTCGAGCCGGTACTCCACCAGGGCGATGCCGGTGTGCTGGGCCCACGCCGAGCCGCCGACCCGCAGCGTCCCGGCGGCGACCTCCGCGCCCGGAGCCGGTACGTCGATCCGCGACTGGGTCTTCACCGGCGCCCGCTCGGCCCAGCCGCGCGAGGTCCAGTACGCGGTGATGTCGGCGAACCGGGTGACCTCGAGGTCGACCAGCCACTTGGTCGCAGACACGTAGCCGTACAGCCCGGGCACCACCATCCGCACCGGGAAACCGTGTTCGACGGGCAGCGGCTCGCCGTTCATCGCCAGGGCCAGCAGCGCGTTGCGGTCGTCGGTGAGCGCCTCGAGCGGGGTGCCGCACGTCCAGCCGTCCTCGGACGTCTGGAGGACCGCGTCGGCACCGGACAGCACACCCGCCGCCGCGAGGACGTCGGCGACCCGCACCCCGCTCCACCAGGCGTTGCCGACCAGGTCGCCGCCGACCTCGTTCGACACGCAGCACAGGGTGATCCAGTCCTCGGTCAGCCCCCAGTGCACGAGGTCCTGGAAGGTGAGGTCGAGCTCGCGCTCGACCATCCCGTGCACCCGCAGCCGCCACTCGACCGGGTCGATGCCGGGCACCACGAGGGCGGTGTCGATCCGGTAGAACTCCGCGGCGGGCGTACGCCAGGGAGCGACACCGGGCACGCCGAGCTCGGCACCGTCGGGCACCTTGCCCCGGCGCACCGGCAGCCGCAGCAGCCGGCGAGCGGTCTCGACGCCGCGTCGGGAGGCGCCCACCGCCTGGCCGGCGACGCCCACCGCGACTGCGGCGAGCCCGACGAACCCGGCGGTCACCAGGAACCTGCGCCGCTGCGCGTCCGCGGTCTCGGCAGGCGCTTGCGCGGCCTCGGTCAGCTGGCGAGCGAGGAGCGGGTGCACGAGAAGCCAGGTGGCCGTGCCGGCGGCCACCGGGACCAGGTCGAAGGCCCGTGCGTCGGCGCGGGTGAGCACGGCGACCGCACCGACCAGACCCATCACCACGAAGACCGCTGCGCCGAGCACTCGGCCGCGCTGGGCGATCGCACCGGCCCAGGCCGAGAGGGCGAGGCCGCCCAGCACCACACCGGCGACGAGCAGCGGCTTGTCGTACTCGCCGACCAGGCCGATCAGGGTCTCGGCCAGGCCGCCGGGGGTGATCTCGATGATCCCCCCGGCGACCGCGACCACCGGGCCGGCCCTCAGGGTGAGCAGCATCGCGAGGGCATGGCTGACCGCGAGTCCGGCCAGACCGGCGGCCAGACCGGCCAGCGCGTGCAGGGATCGCGGGGCGGGGCTCACGGGTCCATCGTCGCCCATCACCGGCCGGTGTCGAGCAGTGCGGCATGATCGGCGCGTGAGCGCACTCAGGCCCCGCGTCGGCATCGGCTCCGACGTGCACCGACTCGTCGACGGCGTCCCGATGCACCTCGCCGGCCTGTTGTGGCCCGAGGAGCAGCAGGGGCTGGAGGGCCACTCCGACGCGGACGTGGCCGCGCACGCCGCCTGCGACGCGCTGTTCTCCGCGGCCGGGATCGGCGACCTGGGCAGCAACTTCGGGACCGCCGAGCCGGAGTGGTCCGGCGCCGCCGGGCGGGTGCTGCTCGCCGAGGCAGCGCGCCGGGTCCGCGAGGCCGGCTTCGAGATCGGCAACGTCGCTGTGCAGGTGATCGGCAACCGGCCGCGGCTCGGGTCCCGGCGCGCCGAGGCCGCCGCTGCGCTCTCCGAGGCGTGCGGCGCCCCGGTCACCGTCTCGGCCACCACCACCGACGGGCTCGGGCTGACCGGGCGCGGCGAGGGTGTCGCCGCGATCGCCACCGCGATCGTCTTCGGCTGACTGGAGCCCAGCCCCCGGCCGGGAGGCTCAGCCCTCGGCCGGCCGCTCAGCCCTCGGCCAACCGGCCGAGCTCCTCGCCGAGCGCCTCCTCGATCACCGCGTGCAGCTCGTCGCGGAAGACCGCGAGGACCGCCTGGGAGGCGACCGGCAGCAGCGCCCGGATGCTGTCGAGCATCGCCGGCCAGCGTTCCTCGGGCAGACCTGCCTCGACGAACGGGCTCCACATCTGGGCGCGGAACTCGTCGACGAAGCGCTGGGCGATCACGTGCAGGTGCTCGCCGAGCAGCGGCAGCAGCGCGAGCACCGAGGTCCGGTCCAGGCCGAGCGCCATCGCCTTCGCCCCGGCGCGCACGACGAACGGTCGCAGCAGGCGCACGTGCGAGTCGTCCACCCGCTCGACCAGGCCCATCTCGACCAGCCGGTCCAGGACGCCGGTCTCCTCGGTCGCCCCGGCCATCCGGAGCAGCGCGTCGACGGTCATCTCCTCGGTCTCCGCGGCCTGCCCGAGCGGGTCCTCGAGCGTGTGCAGCAGGTCGAGGGCGTGGCCGGCGGTCGCTGCGGACTGCCGCTTCATCAGCTGCTCCACCGCCGCCAGCGTGTAGCCGCGGTCCAGCAGGTCGCGGACCAGCAGCAGGCGGCTCACGTGCTCGGGCCCGTAGTAGCCGGTGCGCCCCACCAGGTGCGGCGCGGGGATCAGGCCGCGGCCGGCGTAGGCACGCACGTTGCGCACGGTCATGTTCACCGCCGCGGCCAGCTGGTCGATGGTCAGGTTCGGGGCGGACGCGGTCACGTCCCGATCTTGACATGTCCCGCACAAGGCATGCCATTCTGGATGTTACATCGTTAATGTCATATAGCCGGACCCCGCAGACCCCCGACTTCTACGGAGCCCCCCATGCTGTTGACCGCCGCCGAGACACCCTCGGCCGGTGGCGCCCCGATCGACCAGATCGTGATCGTCGCCGGCTTCACCGCCGTCGTCTACGCCTTCATCCTCTGGGTCATGCTGCGCGAGCGCACCGGCCACGCCACCCTCGTGGGCCGGGCCGCCGACCTCGCATCCCGGCTCGACGGCAGCCCGCGCTGGTTCGCGCTGCCGCTGGCGATCAGCGTCGGGGGCGCGCTCTCCGGCGCGGTCGGCCTCTACTGGGACGTGAGCTTCCACATCGCCGCCGGCCGCGACGAAGGGCCGCTGGCGAACCCGGCGCACTACTTCATCTTCATCGGGCTGATCGCGATCTTCGCCGGAGGAGCACTCTCGCTCGCGCTGGCGAAGGACCGCCTGCCCCGCCGTACGCTCCGGCTCACCCGCACCTGGCGGGCACCGCTCGGGCCCTCGATCGGCACCGCGGTGGCGCTGTTCGCACTGCTCGGCTTCCCGCTCGACGACCTGTGGCACCGGCTGTTCGGCCAGGACGTCACCGAGTGGGGCCCCACCCACGTGCTGATGATCGGCGGCGTACTGATGCTGCCCTACACGATGCTGCTGAGCTGTGCCGAGGCCGGTCAGGTCGGACCGTCGCGGCTGCGCGCGCACTTCGAGTGGGTGGCGATCCTGATCCTGGCCGCCGGGCCGGTCGCCTTCCTGCTGGAGTACGCCTTCGGCGTGCCGCAGTTCCCGCTGCTCAACGACCCGGTCGTGCTCACCGTGGCGACGGTGGTCACGTTCACGCTCGCGATGCACCGCGGGCTGCGCTGGGTGGCGTCCATCTGGGCCGCCCAGGCGGCCCTGCAGCTGATCCTTGTCGGCCTCAACGTCTGGGCCTTCGACGCGCTCATCCCGTGGCCGCCGATCCTGCTCGGTGGCGCCGTGGTGGCCGCCGTCCTCACTCGGTGGGCACGGCCGACGGTGGGGTACGGCGCCGCAGCCGGTGTCGCGATGACGCTGGGCATGCTGCTCGTGGAGTACTTCTGGACGCAGTACACCCGGCCGATGCCGTGGCCGGCCGAGATGATGCCGTGGGCGGTGCTGTTCGCCGGGATCACAGGCGCCGGCATCGGCGTGATCGCCACCTGGATGCACCAGCAGCTGACCACGGTCGCGGCCACGACCGTCGAGGCCACGGAGGAGCCGGCCCCTGCCCGGCCCGTGCGCACCGGCCGGTGGGCGCTGGCTGCTGCCTTCGCCGTGCTCGCGGTGTTCGTGGTCAACGTGCCGCCGGGCCACCCCGAGGGTGGGACCGCCGACATCGCCGTCGGCGAGGTCCGCGACGGCCGCGCCCCGGTCACCGTCCGGATCGACCCCGAGCTCGTCGAGGACGCCTACTGGTTCGAGGCCCTGTCGTGGCAGGGCGGCGGCGCCGTGCGTGGCGACCTGGTCCCGGTCGAGGAGGGGGTCTGGCGCACCGAGGTGCCGATGCCCGTCGAGGGCAGCTGGAAGACGCTGATCCGTCTGCACACACCGCTGCACGACCTCGCCGCGGTGCCGGTCTACCTGCCCGGTGACCCGGCCATCCCCGCCGAGGAGGTGCCCGCCGTGGACGCCTCGCGCGAGATCGTCGAGGAGAAGCTGATCCTGCGCCGCGAGGAGAAGCAGGACGTGCCCGGCTGGCTGTGGACCACCGGCTACGGGGTCGTCGGCGTGCTGTTCGCCGGGCTGTTCGCCTCGGTGGCGGTCGGCTACAACGTCGCCGGCCGGCCCGGCAGCGGCCCCGGCTCGCCTCGTCCCGGCGCCCCGTCGCGCCGGCCTCGCCTGGCGCGTCGCTTCGCCGGGGCCGGAGCATGAGCACCCGCCACCTCGTCCGGCCGAGCACCACGACGCTACGCACGCACGACGGGCTCACGCTGCACGTGCACGTCGAGGGGCCCCGCGACGCCCCGCTGACCGTCGTACTCGCACACTGCTGGACCTCCGACCACGACTCCTGGCGCTACCAGGTCAGCGACCTGCGGCACCGGTACGGCGACGCGGTGCGGGTGCTCACCTACGACCACCGCGGACACGGCGCCTCGCAGGAGACGCCGCAGCACGCCGCGACGATCGAGAACCTCGGCCGCGACCTCGCCGACCTGATCGACACGCACGCGCCCGAGGGCGACCTGGTGCTCGGCGGCCACTCGATCGGCGGGATGACCCTGATGGCGCTCGCCGAGCACCGGCCCGAGCTGTTCGCCGAGCGGGTCCGCGGCGTGCTGTTCGTGGCCACCTCGGGCGGCTCGATGGACACGGTCACCCTCGGCCTGCCCCGGGTCGGGGACCGGGTGCGCGAGCAGATCCCGGCGATGCTGGCCCGGCGCTCGCGGATGGTCAGCCGCCGGCGTCGGCGGCGCGCTCCGATGATCGAGGCGATGATCGCCCGCCGGTTCCTGTTCGGCGACGACCTGCGGCTGCGCGACCACGCGCTCACCGTGGAGGGGATCATCAACACCCCGGCGAGCTCGATGTGCGGGTTCTTCGAGGACATCATGCGGCACGACCGCGTGGCGGGGCTCTCCGCGCTGGCGGGTGTGCCGGTGCACGTGATGGTCGGCGCCAAGGACCGGCTCACCCCGCCCGAGCACGCCGAGCTGCTCGCCGAGAAGGTGCCGGGCGCGCGGCTCACCGTCGCTCCGGGCGCCGGTCACATGCTGCCGCTGGAGCGCGACGCCCTGGTGTCCGACGCGCTCGGCGAGCTGGTCGAGGCGGCGCTGTCCGCGCGTGACCCGCGCACGGCCTGACGGCTCGCGGCACGGTAGCGCCGGACCACCAGCTCTGCCACGAGCGGGTTGCCGGCGAGGACCGCACCGACGGCGTGGGCACCGTGGGCGCGGGTCAGTGCGTCGGCCCGCGTCGCGAAGTGGCCGGGTGCCAACAGGTATGGCGAGGCGGCGATCCGCCGGTGACCCTCCTGGCGCAGCTGCTCCATCACCTCGGCCACCCCCGGACCGGCCCCGCTGAGGAACGCCGCTCGCACCGGCCCGCCGCCCCAGCGCGCCTGAAGCAGCCGAGCGGCCACCGACGCGTCGACGCTCGCCCCGGGGTCGCGCGAGCCGGCCACCACCAGCACCACCGCGTCCCCCGGAGCCGCCCCCGCTGCCCGCAGCAGCGCCGCCCCCGCCGCGGCCAGCAGCGGGTGAGGTCCCAACGGACGCGACAGCGTCACCGGGCACGGGCTGTGCCGGGCGGTCTCGGGCAGGTCCCGGTTGACGTGGTAGCCGGTGGACATCAGGAGGGGCACGACGACCGACGGACCCGTCGCGGCCGCCATCACGGCGCAGAACGACGGCTCGCACAGCTCGACGTAGGACTCGACCACCTCGACCCCCGGCAGCCGCCGGGCCACCCGTCTGACCAGAGACCGGATGGCCGGCGGCCCGGCGGCGTCGCGCGTCCCGTGCGCCACGGTGACCAGGCGTTGCCTCACGTGTCCTCTCCGCCCCCTCAGGCCGGGGTGCCGACCGGCAGCCGGTAGCCGCGCTTGACCACCGTCTGCACCAGCCCCGAACCGGTCGCACCGCGCAGCCGCGCGACGGCGACCTCGACCGCGTGCTCGCTGCCTGCCAGACCGCTGGGCAGGCGGCCCAGCAGCTCACGACGAGAGACCACGTGGCCCGGCCGCTCGGCCAGCGCGCGGAGCACGGCCAGCGGCGCCGGTGACAGCGTCACCTCCCGGCCGTCGAGGCAGACCCGGTCGCCGTGCAGCAGCAGCCGCTGCCCGCGGACGACGACCTCGACGCCGCTGCGCCGGCTCGGCAGCTCCCGCTCGAGCGTCTTCACCATCGCCGCCAGCCTGGCCCGGGCCGGCTGCACGACCGGCACGCCCCACATCGCGAACGCCGCCGCGGTCACCGGCCCCACGCAGGTGGCGAGGACGCCGTCGCGGAACGCCTCCGCGACCTCGGCGCGACGGCCGCTCGCGACGGCCACGTCCATCAGGATCTCGGCGGCCGGGGCGCTGGTGAACGTCACCGCGTCGACGTTCCGCTCGGCGACCAGGTCGACCATCCGGAACATCGCCGCCTGGTCGTCGGCCGGGAGGCACCGGTAGACCGACACCACCTGTACCTCGGCCCCCTGCCTCCGCAGCGCGTTGGCGACGACCGACAGCGACCGTCCGTGCTCCTGTACGACGATCCGCCTGCCGGCGAGGTCGTCCCCGCGGAGGTAGGCCAGCACGTCCTCGAAGCACTCCGAGGGCGGTGACCACAGCTCACGAAGCCCGTGTGCCCGCAGCGCGCCGACCGCCTTCGGGCCACGGGCCACGATCCGGGCCTCGCGCAGCGCGGCAAGGAGGTCCCCGAGCAGCCCCCATGACGCGGCCGACTCGAACCAGCGGCGCAGCCCGATCCCGGTGGTGGCCACGAACATCGCAGGCGGGTCCTGGACCACGCAGCGGGTCGCCTCCCGCAGGGCCTCGGCATCGATCGACTCGATCGCCATCGCCGGGGCGGACTCGACCTCCGCGCCGCGCCGCTGGAGCAGCCCGGTGAGCTCCTCGACCTTCCGCGCGGAGGTGATCCCCACCCGGAAGCCGGTCAGCGGCCCGGTCATGGTGCCCCCTTCCTCGGCCCGACCAGCACCGTGCCGTCGACGACGCGCGCCTCGTAGGCGGTGACCGCGACGTCCTCCTCGTCGAGGCACCGGCCGGTGCGCAGGTCGAAGGCATGCTTGTGCATGGGCGAGGCAACGAACGGCACCTCCGCCCCGTCCACGGTGCGGGTGCCGACGATGCCCCTGGCCAGCACGCTCGCCCGGCTGAACGGGTCGTGGTTGGCCAGCGCGTGGACGGTGTCGTCGTGGGTGCGGAAGACCGCGACCGCCTGTCCGTTCACCAGGGCGGTCGCACCCCGCTCGACCTCGAGCTCGATCAGCCGGCACACCGGCGTCCAGGCCCCAGTGGCCGTCATCGGGCCGCACCGGCGGGCTCGGGCGCCCCGACAGGGATCGACTCCCGGGCGATCAGCGGGCGGATCTGGTCACGCTCGGTCGTGAACTCGATGCTCGGATCCGGCGTGTCCGGGGCGTTGACGAAAGAGACGAAGCGCCGCAGCTTCTCCGGGTCCTCCAAGGTGGCGCGCCACTCGTCGAAGTAGGTGTCGACGTGCCGCGCCATCTCCGCCTCCAGCTCCGCGCCCAGCCCGAGCGAGTCCTCGACGACCACCGCCCGGACCCGGTCCAGCCCCCCGTCGAGCGAGGCGATCCAGGTGCTGGTGCGCTGCAGCCGGTCCGCGGTGCGGATGTAGTACATGAGGAACCGGTCGACGTACCTGACCAGCGTCGGGGTGTCGAGGTCGCCGGCGAGCAGCTGTGCGTGCGCGGGGTTCGCGCCGCCGTTGCCGCCGACGTACAGGTTCCAGCCCTTCTCGGTCGCGATCACGCCGAAGTCCTTGCCGCGCGCCTCCGCGCACTCCCGTGCGCAGCCGCTGACCCCGGCCTTGATCTTGTGCGGCGATCGCAGCCCGCGGTACCGGCTCTCGAGGTCGATCGCGAGCCGCACCGAGTCCTGGACGCCGAAGCGGCACCAGGTCGACCCGACGCACGACTTCACGGTGCGCAGCGACTTGCCGTAGGCGTGCCCGGACTCGAACCCGGCGTCCACGAGCCTTCGCCAGACCGCAGGGAGCTGCTCGAGCCGGGCGCCGAGGAGGTCGATCCGCTGGCCGCCGGTGATCTTGGTGTAGAGGCCGAAGTCACGGGCCACCTCACCGATCACGATCAGCTTCTCGGCGGTGATCTCACCGCCGGGGATCCGGGGGACCACCGAGTAGGTGCCGTTGCGCTGGATGTTGGCCAGGTAGGCATCGTTGGTGTCCTGCAGCGCGACCGTCCTCCTGTCGAGCACGTGCCCGTTGAGCTGACTGGCCAGGATCGAGGCGACCGCCGGTTTGCACACGTCACAGCCGCGACCTCGGCCGTGCCCGGCGACGAGGTCGTCGAAGGTGCGGTAACCGTGCACCGCAACGAGGTCGAAGAGCTCCTGGCGGGTCAGGTCGAAGTGTTCGCAGATACCCGAGCCCACCGCGACCCCCGACGCGGCGAGCCGCTCGTCGAGCAGGCTCTTGACCACCGGCACGCAAGAACCGCACGTGGAGCCGGCACGGGTGCACTTCTTCAGGCAGGCGACGGTGTCGCAGGTGCCCGTGTCCACGGCGTCGCAGATGGTCGCCCTGGTGACGTTGTTGCAGCTGCAGACGACCGCCTCGTCGGGCAGGCCGACCGCGGAGCTCGAGCCGTCGGCGGTGGTCGAGCTCGTCGAGACCGGCAGGATCAGCTGCTCGGGGTCCTCGGGGAGCGCGATGCCCGAGGCAACCATCGGGCGCAACGTGCCGTAGGCGGAGGCGTCCCCGACCAGGATCCCGCCGAGCAACCGGCCCGCGTCCTCGCTGACGACCAGCTTCTTGTACACCCCGGCCACCGCGTCGGAGAGCACGAGCTCCAGTGAGCCAGGGGTCGTGGCGAACGCGTCGCCGAAGCTGGCCACGTCGACACCGAGCAGCTTGAGCTTGGTGGACATGTCGGCACCGGTGAAGGCGCCCTCGCCACCGAGGAGCGTGTCCACGACGACCTCTGCCATCGCGTAGCCGGGAGCCACGAGGCCGTACATCCTCCCGCCCGGTGCCGCGCACTCGCCGATCGCGAACACGTGCGGGTCCTCGGTGCGGCACTGCTCGTCGACGAGCACCCCGCCGCGCTCGGCCACCGGCAGCCCGCAGTCGCGGGCGAGCCGGTCGCGGGGCCGGATCCCGGCCGAGAACACGACGACCTCGGCGGGGAGGGTCTCGTCGACGAGCTCGAGCCCGGCGACGACGCCGCCGGGTCCCGCGACGACCCGTCGAGTGGCGGCACCGGCGTGGACGTGCACGCCGAGCTTCTCGACGTGCCGCACCAGGGTCCTCCCGCCGGCGTCGTCGAGCTGCACCGGCATCAGCCGGGGCGCCATCTCCACGACGTGGGTGTCCAACCCGAGCTGGACCAGGGCGTTGGCGGCCTCGAGGCCGAGCAGCCCTCCGCCGATCACGGCCCCGGTGGTGGCCGTCGCAGCCGCCTCCCGGATCGCCTCGAGATCCTCGATGGTTCGGTAGACGAAGCACCCGTCGAGGTCGTGGCCGGGGACCGGAGGCACGAACGGTGCCGCCCCTGTGGCCAGGACGAGCACGTCGTAGCCCAGCATCTCCCCGGTGTCGAGGCCGACCTGTCGGCCGGCCCGGTCCACGTGCGTGACGGTGGTGCCGAGCAGCAGCCGGACCCGCGGGTCGTCGTACCTCCCCTCGGGCAGCAAGGAGAGCTCGTCGGCGCTCGCGAGGCCGAAGAACGACGTGAGCGCCACCCGGTCGTACGCCGGGCGCGGCTCCTCGCCGACCACGACGAGGTCGAACCGCTCGGTCAGCCCGCGCTCGATCGCGGCCTGCACGAAGCGGTGGCCGACCATGCCGTTCCCGGCGACCACGAGGGTCTGTCGCAGATGCGTCATGGGGTGGGTCCTTTCCGAGTTGCGTCGAAAGTAGGTGGCTCAGGTAAGCCGGGTGTCTCCTGGTTGTTTCGGGGAGGAAAACCAGTTCTCACAGCGCCGCGGCTGCGCTCTCGCCGGCGCCGACGAGCTTCCGGACGGCCAGCGCGCAGCCGCCGCAGCCGGTCGTGGCGCGCGTCCGGGCGACCGCCTCGGCGAAATCCCCGCAGCCGCGCACGCGCCCGGCGGTGACCCCGGCACACGCGCAGACCTCCGCGTCGTCGGGCAGCGGCACGGGCGTGCCAGCGGTCTCGGGCATCAGCAGCGACGCGGGCTCTGTGGGGGCGAGCACGGTACGCCGGTCGAACAGCTGCGTCACCAGCCCGACCCGGGCCAGGTCGCCGACCAGCACCGCGGCCTCGATCACGCCGCCGCGCACCACGAGCTTGCGGTAGGTCCCCGCGACCGGGTTCGCCACCTCGACCACCTCGCCGACGGCACGCTCCGGGGCACCGAGCACGGCGACGTCGAGGCCGGTGGCCCGGAGCCGGGCAACGACCCGGGACCCGTCGTACCTGGCGTCCTCGCCGGCGAGCAACCGGGCGAGCACGCGTGCCTGGTCCCAGGCCGGCGGCACGAAGCCGGGCGTGCGGCCGCCGTGCTCGGCGCAGTCGCCGAGGGCGTGCACCCGCTCGTCGGTGATCGACCTGAGCCGGTGGTCGACGACGACACCACGGCGCACGAACAGTCCGGCGCGCTTCGCGAGCGCGGTCGCAGGACGCCCGCCGGCAGCGAGCACGACAAGGTCGGCGGGCAGCGTGAAGCCGGTGTCGAGCACGACACCCTCGTCGTCCAGCCGCACCGCGCGGGTGTGCGTGTAGACCTCGGCACCCAGATGACGGAGACTGCCTGCGATCACCTCGCCGGCCCGCGGACCGACCTGCCTGGACAGCAGGTGCGAGGTGCCCTCCACGACGTCGACCTCGAGCCCGCGGCACCCGAGGGCGCGGGCCACCTGCAGGCCGAGCAGCCCCCCGCCGATGACGACCGCCCTCCTGGCCCCGGCCACGGCGGCGTCGAGCCGTCGGCAGTCCGCGAGCGAACGGAACGCGTGCACCTTCGGGTGCAGGCGACCCTCCGGGGTGACCAGGCCACGCACGGGTGGCAGCGTGGGGACGGCCCCGGTGGCGAGCACCAGCCGGTCGTACGGCAGCAGCCGCCCGTCCTCGAGCACGACCTCGCGTGCGTCCCGGTCGAGCTCGGCCGCTCGCGTGCCGCTGAGCACGCTGACCCCGCGCTTCTCGAGGAGCCCCCTGTCCTGCAACGAGATCTCGTGCGCGGGATGGGTCCCCTCGAGCACCGCTGAGAGCAGCACCCGGTTGTACGCCGGTCCCGGCTCGTCACCGACGACGGTGACGTCGAGGTCGGCGCCCCGGGCGACGAGCTCGTCGACGAGCCGGGCTGCGGCCATGCCGTTGCCGATCACGACCAGCCTGTCCCGGTCGCGGCTCATGCGAGCCCCACGGCGGCAGCGCAGACCTTGAACTCCGGCATCCGGGAGGCCGGATCGAGGGCGTCGTTGGTGAGCAGGTTCGCGCCCACCCAGTGGAACGGGACAAACACCGTGTCGGGCCTGATGCTCGGAGTCAGCCGCACCAGGGCCCGCATGCTGCCGCGCCGCGTGCGGACCCGGACCGCCTCGCCCTCGGCGACGCCGACCCGGGCGGCGACCATCGGGTGCAGCTCGACGAACGGCCCTGCGTCGTCGAGCTCGCGCACCTGGCGGGTCTGCGCGCCGGACTGGTACTGCGCGAGCACCCGACCGGTGGTCAGGTGCAGCGGGAAGTCCGCACACGGCTGCTCCGCCGGTCCACGATGCTCCACGACGTGGAAGCGGGCCCTGCCGTCCGGGGTGGCGAACCGGTCGAGGAAGAGCCGCTCGGTCCCGGGGTGGCCGACGTCCGGGCACGGCCAGAACACGCCGTGCTGCTCGGTGATCCGGTCGTAGCCGATCCCGGCGTAGTCGGCCGGACCGCCCGCCGACGCCCGGGCGAGCTCGGCGAAGACGGTCTCGGGGTCGGTCTCGAGCGTCACCGGCGAGCCGAGCCGGCCCGCGAGGTCGGCCAGCACGTCGAGGTCGCTCCGGGCGCCGGGGGGTGGGTCGACGGCCTTGCGGCGCAGGACCACCCGGCCCTCGAGGTTGGTCATCGTGCCGGTCTCCTCTGCCCACTGGGTCACCGGCAGCACGACATCGGCCCGGGCCGCGGTCTCCGACATCACCAGATCGGCCACGACGAGCAGGTCCAGCGCGTCGAGCCGCTCGGTGACGTGGTGGGCGTTGGGCGCGGAGACCACGATGTTCGAGCCGTGCACGAGCAGGGCCTTGGGCCCCCCGGTCCTGCCGAGCGCGTCGAGCAGCTCGTAGGCCGACCTTCCCTTGCCCGGCAGCGACTCCGGCGCGACTCCCCACACCGCGGCGACGTGCTGCCGGGCCGCCGGGTCCTCGATGGAGCGGTAGCCGGGGAGCTGGTCGGCCTTCTGCCCGTGCTCGCGGCCTCCCTGACCGTTGCCCTGGCCGGTGAGGCAGCCGTAGCCGGAGTAGGGCCTGCCGCACTGGCCCAGCGCGAGTGCGAGGTTGATCCAGGCCAGGACGGTGTCCGAGCCCTGGGCGTGCTGCTCGGCGCCGCGGGCGGTCAGCACGATCACGCGGTGCGCCTCGCCCAGCAGCCGGGCCAGGTCCCGCACGTCGTCGGCCGGCACGCCGGTGACCCGCTCGGTGATCTCCGGCCACCACGACACGACGCTGCGTCGTACCTCCTCGAAACCCGTGGTGCGCTGGTCGACGTACTCCTCGTCGACCCATCCCCCGGCGACCACCGCATGGAGGATCCCGTGTGCCAGAGCCAGGTCCGTGCCCGGCGCGGGTTGCACGTGGATGTCCGCGCGCTCTGCGGTGGGTGTGCGCCGCGGGTCGACGACGACCACGGTGCCGCCGCGGGCGCGGAGCCGGTCGAGGTGGCGCGCGGCCGGCGGCATGGTCTCGGCGAGGTTGGAGCCGACCAGCACCAGCACGTCGGTCTGCTCGATGTCGGCCAGCGGGAAGGGCAGGCCGCGGTCGAGCCCGAACGCCCGGACCCCGGCCGAGGCCGCCGACGACATGCACCAGCGTCCGTTGTAGTCGATCTGGCTGGTGCCCAGGCAGGCACGGGCGAACTTGCCGAGCGTGTAGGCCTTCTCGTTGGTCAGCCCGCCGCCGCCGAACACCGCGACCGCGTCCGGACCGTGCCCGTCGCGGATCCTCCGGATCCGCTCTGCCACCAGGTCGAGCGCCTCGTCCCAGCTCGCGGCGCGGAACGAGCCGATCGACTCGTCGCGCACCAGTGGAGTGGTGAGCCGCTCGCGGTGGCCCAGCAGCGCGGTGCTCGTCCAGCCCTTGCGGCACAGCCCGCCCTCGTTGGTGGGGAACTCGGACCACGGCCCCACCACCGTCTCGCGGCCGCGGCGGACCAGGCGCATGCCGCACTGGAGCGAGCAGTAGGGGCAGTGCGTCCCCGGTGCGTCGTGGTCTGCCATCGGCTCAGACCTGTGCATGGGCGAGGCTGGGCAGACGGACGACCAGCACGCGGCTGCGCAGGTAGCACCACCACGTCACGCCGGCGCAGAGGGCGTAGAAGCCGACGAACCCGAAGAGTGCGGCCTCGATCCCGCCCGTGTTCGCGATGGAGACCCCGAACGAGCGCGGCACCAGGAAGCCGCCGTAGGCGCCGACGGCCGAGATGACCCCGAGCGCGGCGGCGCTCTGCGTGCGGGCCCGCTGCTGCTCGGCGGCGGACTGCCCGGCACGGGCGCGGAAGATCGCCGGGATCATCCGGTACGTCGTGCCGTTGCCGATGCCGGCGAGTGCGAACAGCAGCATGAACGCCGCGAGGAACGGCCCGAAGGCGTGCTGGCCGACGGACCAGACGACACCGAGCACGCCGCCCCCCATCGCCAGGAAGGTCGCGGCCGTGATGCGTGCGCCCCCGAAGCGGTCGGCGAGCAGCCCGCCGACCGGGCGGACCAGCGAGCCGACCAGCGCACCGAGGAAGGCGTACCTGCCGGACACCTCCGGGAACTGGGTCGACATCAGCAGCGGCATCGCCGCGCCGTAACCGATGAACGAACCGAACGTGCCGACGTAGAGAAGCGACATCACCCAGGTCTGCCGGTCCTTGGCGACCTGCACCTGCTCGCGCATCGGCGACCTCGCCGAACTCAGGTTGTCCATGAAGAACCACGCACCGAGGACGGCGACCACGGCCAGCGGGGCCCAGACCAGGGCGACGTTCTCGATGTGCACGGCCGCCGCTCCCACGACCACCACCGGGGTGATCAGCTGCACCGTGCTCACCCCGACGTTGCCGCCGGCGGCGTTGAGCCCGAGCGCCCAGCCCTTGCGAGCATCGGGGTAGAAGTAGGAGATGTTCGCCATGCTCGAGGCGAAGTTGCCGCCGCCGAGGCCTGCGGTCGCCGCCGCGAGGACGAACATCCAGTACGGCGTGGCCGGGTCGCTCACGCACACCACGAGCAGCCCGATCGGCACCAGCAGCAGCAACGCGCTGACCACGGTCCAGTTGCGACCGCCGAACCGGGCCACCGCGAACGTGTAGGGGAACCGCATCGTCGCCCCGACCAGACTCGGCACGGCGGCGAGCCAGAACAGCTGGTCGACGGTGAAGTCGAAACCGGCCTGGGCCAGGTAGACCGCGCTGGCGCTCCACAGCATCCACACCGAGAACCCGACGTGCTCGGCGAGGATCGACCAGGCCAGGTTGCGGCGAGCGATCGTCGCGCCGCCGCCGTCCCAGAACATCGGGTCCTCCGGTTCCCAGTGGTCGATCCAGCGGCGCCCGCGCCGCGGACGCTGCATCTGCGGCTCCGGGCCGGACGGGGCGATCGTGTCGGTGGTGGTCATGGGGCTGCTCCTGGCTTGGCGAGGCGGACTGAGGAGGTGACCGACGGGTCACTGACAGAGCGCGACGCTAGGAAGCCGCTGTTTCACCACGTCTCGTCCGATGTGGCGCGGACGTCAACTTCTCCTCACCGCCTCACAGTCCTTCGGTCCCGCGACGCCCGCTCCCGGCAACCGGCCCGGGCGGCTACCGTGTCCGCCGTGAACACACCTCGTACGGCGGTCGTGCTGCTCGCCGCAGGTGAGGGACGCCGGGTCGGCGCGGGCACCAACAAGGTCCTGCTGCCGCTGCTCGGCGAGCCGGTCTTCACCTGGTCGCTGCGGACCGTGCTCGGCCTCCCCGGCGTCACGCAGGTCGTGCTGGTCACCCGGCCCGAGGACCGCGCGGAGGTGGACCGCGGGCTCGACCTCGTCGCCGAGCACCATCCCGGCGCCCAGGTGTGGATCGCCGCGGGAGGAAGCACCCGGCACGGCTCGGAGTGGAACGCCCTGCAGGCGATCGCGCCCGCCATCGACGCCGGCGAGGTCGACGTGGTCGCGATCCACGACACCGCCCGTCCGCTGGCCGACGCCGCGCTGTTCGAGGCGGTGGCCGCGGCGGCGCACGAGCACGGTGGCGCGCTCCCGGTCCGACGACAGCGGTCCCTGCTCGCCCGTGATCGTGCCCGCGGCCTCGACAGCGACCTGGTCGCCGTACAGACCCCGCAGGCGTTCCGAGCGCGACCGCTCCTCGACGCCTACCGGCAGGCCGACCGCGACGGGTTCATCGGCACCGACACCGCCTCGTGCGTGGAGGCCTACACCGACACCGTGATCCGGTGCGTGGACAGCCCGGCGACGAACATCAAGATCACCTTCCCCGAGGACGTCTCACTCGCCGAACGCCTGCTCCGCCAGGGATAACCCACCCGTGCGCGCCTCGTTGGTCACGGCATGCGACGCATCACCACGGCTGCCGCCGCCCTGGCCACCACCGCCCTGCTCGCCGTCCCCGCGCTCGGGTCCGCCCCTGCCGCCGGTGCCCCCGGTGACCCGGTGGACCCGGCCGCGGAGCTGGCGAACTTCACCAAGCAGTCCGAGCGCGCGTCGGAGTACCTCACCGCGAAGGGCATCACCGACCAGCTGACCCAGGGCGCGGAGTCGTTCACCGGCGGGCTCGTCGAGCAGCTGACCGACCCGGGCCGGCTGTTCCTCACCGACGTGTGCTGGTCGAAGTCGCTGGCCTGCGGCGGCGACCCGCGTCTGGCGCACTGGGACGAGCGCGGCTACGGGATCTCCGAGCCGGTGCGCTTCACCGCCCGCAACGGCTCCACGATGGCCGGCCACGTGTGGGCGACCAAGGCCGGCCCGCGCAAGCGCCCGCTCGTGGTGATCACCAACGGGTCGGTGCAGGCCAGCGAGGAGCTCTACTGGTGGGCGGCGCAGACCCTCGCCAAGGCCGGGTACGTCGTGCTCACCCGCGACCCGCAGATGCAGGGCCGTTCGGACACCTTCGGCGCGGGTGACGACAGGTTCGACGGGTTCCCGTCCCAGACCACCGGCATCACCTTCTACGACCACACCCAGGACGCGATCGACTTCGCGCTCTCCCGGCCGGACCGCCCCTACTGCCCGCGCGAGAGCCGCTCCGGCGCCAGCCACTGCGACAAGCAGCGCACCCGCGTCGAGGATGGACTGGCCACCGCGTTCAACCCGTTCTGGCGGCTCGTCGACCGCACCCGGATCGGCCTGGCGGGACACTCCTACGGCGCCGCTGGGGTGAGCTGGGTCGGCCAGACCGACCGCCGCGTCGACGCCGTCGTCGCCTGGGACAACCTGTGCGACCCGACGCTGGAGCCGGAGTCGATCAACCCGCTCGAGGACGCCGGCGGGGTCGGCGCGGCGTGCCTCTCCGGCGGCCTCGGCAAGCCGAAGCTCCGGGTGCCCGCGCTGGGTCTCGCCGCGGACTACTTCCTGACCCCGACCCCGCACACCACCACACCCGACCCGGACGAGAAAGCCCTTGCCTCCAAGGCGTTCTCGAAGGCCGGTGTGGACACCGGAGAGATCGTGGTCCGAGGTGGGACGCACTACGAGTGGTCCTACCTGCCGCTGCCGGTGTTCGGGGCGACGCTGCGCGGCATCGACATGTCGGCGTGGTACACCACCGCCTGGTTCGACCGCTACGTCAAGGGCGACCGCTCCGCCCAGCGGCGACTGCTCACCGACCGGTGGACCCGCGACGGGCTCGAGGCGTCCGTGGACCCGGCCGGCGACGGCAACCTGTACAGCTACCACTTCCGGTCCCGGCTCGACCTCGGCCACGACGGCGGCCGCCGGGTGCGCTGCGAGGACCTGCGACGTGGCTGCGCGGCGTTGACCTCGCGCGACGGGGCCGGGCCGTCGTACTCCTACCTGGCGATCGCGACCTCGGCGGACCGTTAGCCCTGTGCCGGCTGGGGATTCTCGCCCACTGCGAGCGCCTCGAGCAGTTTCAGCGACGACTCGTCCTCGACCCTCCTGGCCAGTGCCGGCGACTCCAGGAAGCGCACCTCGACGCGCTCGCGCAGCCGCGTCACGAGCGCCACGAGGTCGTCGGTGTCGGGCCAGTCGTCGAGCCCGGCCACTACCGCGGCCGGGAGTACGACGGGTGACGTGACCGTCCAGAGGGCGTCCCGGTCGACCGTCTCCCCCACGACGCCGCCGGGGGCCGTCTTGATCGTGTCGGTCACCGGCTGCACCCCGACGACGACCACGTCGTCCTCGACGGCGAGCGCGATCGCCTTGCGCAGAAAGGGAATCGGCGTCAGTGGGCACAGCGGGTCGTGCAGCACCAACGGCCGCTCGGAGGAGCGGACGGCGGCGAACCCGGTGGTGAAGTCCAGCAGCTCGGCGCCGGCGTCCTCGAGGGCGAACGACGCGAGGGCCACGAGCGGCTCCCCGTCGAGGGTGGCGAACGGCATCGAGCCGCGCCCCGTCGTCGGCACCTGGCCCAGCGGCCGGGCCGACGGGTCGACGTCGTCGGGGAGGTCGGCGTACGGGTCGTGACAGCTCGTGCTCACCACCCCATCAGACCACGAAGGCCCCCGGGACGTTTCCGTCCCGGGGGCCTTGCACGTGTGCTGGACTGGGTTACGAGGCGAGAACCTCGTCGAGGAGGGCCTCTGCCTTGTCCTCGTTGGTGTGCTCGGCGAGCGCGAGCTCGGAGACCAGGATCTGACGGGCCTTGGCGAGCATCCGCTTCTCGCCGGCCGAGAGACCGCGGTCGCGCTCACGGCGCCACAGGTCCCGGACGACCTCGGCAACCTTCATCACGTCGCCGGAGTGCAGCTTCTCGAGGTTCGCCTTGTAGCGGCGCGACCAGTTGGTCGGCTCCTCGGTGTGCGCCGCGCGCAGCACCTCGAAGACTCGGTCCAGACCCTCCTTGTCGACCACGTCACGCACGCCCACGAGGTCCAGGTTGCAGGCGGGAACACGGACGACCAGGTCTTGCTGGGCGACGATGCGCAGTACGAGGTACTGCTTGTCCTCACCCTTGATCTGGCGGGTCTCGATGTCCTCGATTACTGCGGCCCCGTGATTTGGATAAACAACCGTTTCGCCGACGGTAAATGTCATGTGCCAAGTACCCCTTCCTAGGTGACTAGTCTAACACGTCCCGGAGCCGGCCCCTTTTGCGTTTGCCCAGGTCAGAGGCCGAATCGGGGCTTGACAGAGGCTCGATTCGTGTGCATTCGGCGGGACCGCCGACGCGCTCCGGTCCGTCGCGGGCCACTCGCGCGGCGAGCGTGCGGACTCCTCGGTGGCGCCCGAATCCCTTTGTTTTCTTCGGCGAACCCGCGAGGTGGTCCCGCGGTCGGCGGGCACGGTGGTCAATACTGCGAGCCATGAGCTACCCCAAGCAGCGGGGCGCGACAGTGTCACTCGTCCTGTCGAGCCACCCCGTCCAGGCGCTGACCATGGCGCTCGGGCTGGCGGGTGCCGCTGCGCTGACCGGCCGCACCACCCTCGAGGTGGGGCTGGTGCTGCTCACCGTGCTGCTCGGGCAGGTCACCGTCGGCTGGCTCGACGACGTGGCCGACCGCGAGCGGGACGCCCGGGTGGGCCGCCTGGACCGGCCGGTCGCGGCGGGGTGGGTCGACCCCGGCACGGTCACGTTCGCGGTCGCGGTCGTCGTACTCGTCTTGATCCCGCTCTCGATCGCCAACGGCACCTACGCCGGCCTGGCCTACCTCGGCGCGATCGTCTCCCTGTGGCTCTACGTCGGGTGGTTCAAGAAGACCGTGCTGTCCTGGCTGCCGTACGCCGTCGCGTTCGGCCTGCTGCCGGCCTTCCTGTCGTACGGCGGTCTCGGCGGTGGCATGCACGGCGGCCCACCGACCTGGGCGATGACCGTGCTGGCGGCGCTGCTCGGCATCGGCGTCCACTTCCTCACCGTGCTTCCGGACCTCGTGCAGGACAACGAGAACGGCGTCCGCCACCTCCCGCTGCGCATCGCGCTCCGGATCGGCGCGCCCAAGCTGCTGTGGGTCTCGGTGACCTGGACGGCGCTGGTCGCCGCCGGGATCGTGGTGGCAGGGCTCACGGTCGGCGTCGCTCGCTGACCGCTAGACTCCTGCCTGTTTTCTGGGCCGCCCCGAGAGGAACCGTGGAGCACGTGAACGTCACCCTTCGCCGCAGCATCGCCACCGCAGCAGCCGTGCTCCTGGTGCCGGCGCTCTCCGCCTGCGGGTTCGACCGGCCGACCGACCGGGTCTACAACCCCGGCGTCGGTGTGAACGACCGCTCCGGCTCCGTGGACGTCCTGCACGCGCTGGTGGTCTCCGGCGAGGACGGCAGCGGCACCGTCGTCGCGGGTCTGGTCAACAACGACCTCGAGGAGGCCGACGCGCTCACCGGGATCCAGGGCGCCGGCGAGGACCGGGCGGTCTCGGTCACCCTCGACGGCGACGTGGAGATCCCGGCCCGCGGGTCGGTCCAGCTCGTCGACGAGACCGAGGTCTCGGTCGAGGGCGAGAGCGTCGCCCCGGGCAACTTCGTGACGCTGACCTTCTCCTTCGAGCGCGGTGCCAACGTCACCCTGGACGTGCCCGTGGTGGACCGCCGCGGCGACTACGCCGACGTCCCGGTGCCGTAGGTCACGCCACTGCCCCTCTCGGCGCCGCGGCGCCGCCGATAGGCTGTCGCCATGAGTGCTGACGCCCCGTACACGCTGGTGCTTCTCCGCCACGGCGAGAGCGACTGGAACGCCAAGAACCTCTTCACCGGCTGGGTCGACGTGCCCCTCACCGAGAAGGGCCGCGACGAGGCGATCCGCGGCGGCTCGCTGATGACCGAGGCCGGCGTACTCCCCGACGTGCTCCACACCTCGGTGCTGCGCCGGGCGATCGCCACCGCACAGCTCGCGCTCGACGCCTGCGACCGGCACTGGATCCCGGTCAAGCGGTCCTGGCGCCTCAACGAGCGGCACTACGGCGCGCTGCAGGGCAAGAACAAGAAGGAGACCCTGGAGCAGTACGGCGAGGAGCAGTTCATGCTCTGGCGCCGCTCCTACGACACCCCGCCGCCCCGCATCGAGGACGACGACGAGTGGTCGCAGATCGGCGAGGCCCGCTACGCCGACCTGCCCGACGAGATCGTCCCCCGCACCGAGTGCCTCGCCGACGTGGTCGAGCGGATGCTCCCCTACTGGTACGACGCGATCGTGCCCGACCTGCGTGCCGGCCGGACCGTCTGCGTCGCGGCGCACGGCAACTCGCTGCGCGCGCTGGTCAAGCACCTCGACGACATGAGCGAGGAGGCCGTCGTCGGCCTCAACATCCCGACCGGCATCCCGCTGGTGTACCGGCTCGACCAGAACATGCGGCCGCTCGAGCGCGGCGGGCAGTACCTCGACCCCGACGCAGCCGCCGACGCGATCAAGGCGGTCGCCGCGCAGGGTCGCTGACCCTCCCCGAAGCCCCCGGGCGGCGTCACGATCGTTCATCTGAGCTGTTGTGACGCCGTCCGCGCATGGATCGACGTCACAACGGTTCAGGTGAACGGTGGTGACGGCCGACCGCGTGCGCTGTTGTCGCTCCCCCCGGCGGCTCAGGGGGTGAGCGGGGAGGCCAGGAACGCGCCGGGGTCGCCGTGGACGGTGATCGCCGGGTTGTCCCCAGGCAGCCGCTTCCACAGCAGCAGCATCAGCGCGGCTGCAGGCCCCGCGACGACGTCGGTGTCGCGGCCGTTCCGCTGACGGGGCACGGGGAACGGCCCCGGCAGCTCCGCCGGGTCGCCCACGACCGGAGGCCCGCCGTCGGTGGCCGGCGTGACCAGCCAGGAGTCACCGGTGTCGGTCGCCTCGAGCAGCACGGGCCCTTCGAGGCGGGCCGGGAAGCCACGGGCGTGCATCCGCGGCAGGAACACCTCGAGCACCTCGGCGATGCCGTCGGCGGCCACGGCAGGCGGCAGGTGCGTCGTACGCCCTGAGCAGCGGTGCAGGTCGACCAGGTGCACCAGGGTCTCGTGGGTCTGCCGGCGCGGCCAGAACGCCGCGGTGCGGTGCCCCGCGGAGAACGTCCAGCACGGGCTGTCGGGGTCGGCGGCACGGAGTACGGCGAGCAGGTCCTCGGCCTTCGCGAGGTACCACTCCGCGACGGTCCTCGCACGCCGGGAGCCAGGGTGGTCCTCCAGCTCGGGGGCCGCGCGACCGGTCTCCACGATCGTCGCCGCCCACGCGTGCACGTTGCCCAGGTGGCAGACCAGGTCGTATGACGTCCACCCCGGACAGCTCTTCACGGGCACAGCCATGTCGGTGGTGCGGGCAGCCGTGACGAACTCGGCGGAGACAGCGGCGAAGGCGCCCACGAAGTCGACGGGCGGGGCCGCGGGCCCAGGCGACGGCATGGCGCCCATCATGGCACCGTCGCCGCCCCGATGGGGTGATGCAGAGTGGGCGCGGCTCAGGGTTCCAGGCTGACCGGGTGCTCGCCGGTGACCAGGAAGACGACGCGACGGGCCAGCGAGACGGCGTGGTCGGCGATCCGCTCGTAGTAGCGGCCGAGCAGCGCCATGTCGATGGCCGGCTCGACGCCGTACGCCCAGTCGTCGCTGAGCATCTGCCGGAACGACGAGCGGCGCAGCTGGTCCATCTCCTCGTCGCAGCGCTCGAGCTCGATCGCGGCCTGCACGTCGCGGTCGGCGATGACGTTCTCGACCTTGCCGACCATCTCCTCGGCCACCTCGGCCATCCGCTTGACGGTCGGCAGCATCTGGTCGGGGATGGCCACGTCGGGCACCCGCAGCCGGGCGATCTTCGCGACGTGCACCGACAGGTCGCCCATCCGCTCGAGGTCGGAGACCATCCGCAGGGCGGCGACGAGCATCCGCAGGTCGCCGGCCACCGGCTGCTGAAGGGCGAGCAGCTCGAAGCTGAGCTCCTCGATGCGCTCCCGCTCGGAGTCGATGTGCGCGTCGTGCGAGATGACCTGCTCGGCGAGCTCCGCGTCCGCCTCGAGGAGGGCTCGGGTGGCCTGGTGCACCGCGATCCCCACCTCGTGGGTCATGGTCACCAGCTCGTCGATGACGGCGTCCAGCTGCTCGATATAGGCATCACGCATGGGGTACACCGTAATGACACCGGGAGAACAGGAGAAGTTGCGGCGTGAACGCGAGATGAACAGCGGCTGAAACCACGGTCGAGGGAACCCCGGAGCGGCGAACAGCCGGTGAGCATCTGCGTACGATCGAGCCGTGGACCCGACGACACAGGCCCTGCTGTTCGCGCTGCTCGGCGCGGTGCTCGGCGGCGGTGTCGTCCTGGCCTGGCGGTTCAGCGAGCACCAGCAGCAACGGGTTGCGCCGCACGAGGAGCCGGCCGTCCCGACCGGGGTCGCGACCGTCCTCGGCGTCCTGCGCAGCAGCGCGCTGGTGGTCGACCAGAACGACCAGGTGCTCAAGGCCTCGGCGCCGGCGCACGCCCTCGGCCTGGTGCGCGGCCGGGAGGTGGCCGTCGACGAGCTCGCCGACCTGGTGAGGCAGGTACGCCGGGACGGGCAGATCCGCGAGACCGAGCTGACCCTGACCCGGGGCCGGTCCACGGCACCGATCCACGTCACCGCCCGGGTGGCGCCGCTCAGCTCGCGGCTGGTGCTCGCGCTGCTCGAGGACCGCACCCGCGAACGCCGGGTGGAGGCGATCCGGCGCGACTTCGTCGCCAACGTCTCCCACGAGCTGAAGACCCCGGTCGGGGCGATCGCGCTGCTCGCCGAGGCGGTCCGCGAGGCCTCCGACGACCCGGAGGCCGTGGAGCGCTTCGCGGCCCGGATGCAGAAGGAGAGCGAGCGGCTCGGCCGGCTGGTCCAGCAGATCATCGAGCTGTCCCGGCTCCAGGGCGACGAGCCGCTCGAGGAGCCGGCCCCGGTCGACGTCGACGAGATCATCGCTCGCGCCCTGGACGCCAACGTGATCGACGCCGAGGCCAAGCAGATCACCGTGGTGCAGGACGGCGACCGCGGGCTCGTCGCCCTCGGCAGCGCCGACCAGGTTGCGGTCGCCGTGGGCAACCTGGTCGCCAACGCGGTCGCCTACTCTCCCGACGGGTCGACGGTCGTGGTCTCCGCACGGACCGACGACCTGATGGTCGAGATCACCGTCACCGACCAGGGCATCGGCATCCCGGCCGACGAGCTCGACCGGATCTTCGAGCGGTTCTACCGGGTCGACCCCGCGCGGCGCCGCTCGACCGGCGGCACCGGCCTCGGGCTCTCGATCGTCAAGCACGTGGCGGCGTCCCACGGCGGTGAGGTCCGGGTGTGGTCCTCACCAGGACACGGGTCCTCGTTCACGCTCACGCTCCCGCGCCGTACATCGACGTACACCCAGCGGGACCCGATCCAGCACACCAGCAGCCAGGAGGCACGCCCGTGACGCGGGTACTCGTCGTCGAGGATGAAGAGAGCTACAGCGACGCCTTGGCGTACATGCTCCGCAAGGAGGGGTTCGAGGTCGGCATCGCCGCCACCGGGCCCGACGCGATCGCGGAGTTCGACCGGGCCGGGGCCGACATCGTGCTGCTCGACCTGATGCTGCCCGGGATGCCGGGGACCGAGGTGTGCCGGGTGATCCGGCAGTCCTCGAACGTGCCGGTGATCATGGTCAGCGCCAAGGACAGCGAGGTGGACAAGGTGGTCGGGCTCGAGCTCGGCGCCGACGACTACGTCACCAAGCCGTACTCACCGCGCGAGCTGGTCGCCCGGATCCGCGCGGTGCTGCGCCGCGGGACCGAGCCCGACCTGGCCCCGGCGACCCTGGAGGCCGGCCCGGTGCGGATGGACGTCGAGCGGCACGTCGTGACCGTCGGGGGTGAGGAGACCAAGCTCCCGCTCAAGGAGTTCGAGCTGCTGGAGATGTTCCTGCGGAACCCCGGCCGCGTGCTGACGCGCGGCCAGCTGATCGACCGGGTGTGGGGGTCGGACTACGTCGGCGACACCAAGACCCTGGACGTGCACGTGAAGCGGCTGCGCGCCAAGATCGAGCCCGACCCGGCCAACCCGGTGCACCTGATCACCGTGCGCGGGCTGGGCTACAAGCTCGAGGTCTGAGCCGGCGGATCCTCGTCGCGCTCGAGCCAGCCGCGGAACGCCTCGAGGTTGCGGGTGGACTCGCCGCGCGACTTGCGCCACTCCCACTCCTTGCGGATGGACGTGGCGAAGCCGAGCTCCAGGATGGTGTTGAACGACTCGTCGGCATAGCTGAGCACCGCGCCGAGCAGGCGGTCCACCTCGTCGGGGGTCACCGACGACAGCGGCAGCCGGCCGTCGAGGTAGATGTCGCCGAGGTGGTCCACGGCGAACGCGACGGCGTACATCTTCAGGTTCCGCTCGAGCAGCCAGCGGTAGACCCGCTCGTGGTTCTCGTCGGGCCGCCGCGCGACGAACGCGTGGATGCCCAGGGCGTGCTCGCCGACGTCGAACCGGCACGGGGTCTGCAGCTTCTTCTCCCCGGGCAGGGTGACCGAGTAGACCCCCGGCGAGAGCTCCTTCCACTCCAGCTCGTGGGCGTCGAAGACCTCGCGCAGGGTCGATGCAGCGGCCTCCTGCAGCGGGGACATGGTCGCTTCGGTCACGGGAACATCCCTTCGATGTCGCTGCGCATGACGGCCCGGGCCCGACGGTAGACCTCGATCGTCCGGTCGGCGGTCACCTCCCAGGCGAACCCGGCTGCCTGGAGCACCGCGCCACGCGAGAGCTCCTCGCGGAAGGCCGGTTGGTGCAGGACCCGCTCGAACGCGCGGGCGTAGTCGGCCGGGTCGTGCCCCTCGACGAGCAGGCCGGAGACCCCGTGGCGGACCGCGGTGGTGAGGCCGCCCACGGCGGCGGCCACGACCGGCGTACCGGCAGCCTGTGCCTCGACCGCGACCAGACCGAAGGACTCGTTGTACGACGGGACGCAGACCAGCGTCGCAGCGGAGTACCAGTCGACGAGCTCGGCCTGTGACACCGGCGGCACGAAGCGGACCACGTCGTCGAGGCCGAGCGAGGTGGCCAGCTGGGCGAGCGACTCGGGGTGCTCCAGCCCGCTGCCCGAGGGCCCGCCGACCACCGGCACGACGACCCGGGACCGCAGGGAGGGGTCCCGCTCGAGCAGCACCGCGACCGCGCGGAGCAGCACGTCGGGGGCCTTCAGCGGCTGGATCCGGCCCGCGAACATCAGCACGTGGGCGTCCTCGGGCAGCCCGAGCCGGGCCCGTGCGGCGCTCTGCGTGCCCGGCCGGAAGACGCTGAGGTCGACGCCGGGGTGGACCACCTCGACCCGGCCGGCGTCGGCGTCGTACAGGTTGATCAGCTGCTTGGCCTCGATGTCGGTGTTGGCGATCAGCATGTCGGCGGCGTCCACCACCTGCTCCTCGCCGATCACCCGCGCCCGCGGCTCGGGGGTGTCGCCCTCGGCGAGCATCTCGTTCTTGACCTTGGCCATGGTGTGCATCGAGTGCGCGAGCGGGACGCTCCACCGGTCACGGACCAGGGCACCGACCTGCCCGGAGAGCCAGTAGTGGCTGTGCACGATGTCGTACCAGCCCTGCTCGTGGCCGGCCTCGGCGCGCAGCACCTCACGGGCGAACGCGCACAGCTGCGGCGGGAGGTCCTCCTTGCGCAGCCCCTCGAACGGGCCGGCGTGCACGTGGTGGACGTGGACGCCGGGCAGCGCCTCGACCACCGGCGGCAGCGCCGACGTCGTCGCCCGGGTGAAGATCTCGACCTCGACGTCACGCGCGGCGAGCCGCTTGGCCAGCTCGATCACGTAGACGTTCATGCCGCCCGCGTCGCCGGTGCCCGGCTGGTCGAGCGGCGAGGTGTGCAGGCTGATCATCGCGACCCGCCTCAAGGCGGTCACGTCGTCAGGCTGGTCGAACGGTGCGGACGTCACGAAAGGGCATACCTCCGGTGGGAGAACCACCGAGGATTGTTCCCCATTCCATCCCGGTCATCCCCGGGCGGTCACCGGGTTGGGCTCGGCGTCGCGCAGTGCCGCCCGGGTGCGCCGTACGACGAGCGGGGCCAGCCGCTCGGCCGCCTGCCAGACGACGACCCCCGCGAGCAGGGAGAGCACCGTCGCCAGCCACGGCAGCCGGTCCTCGAGGTAGGGGTAGACCTGCCAGTGCACGAGGTAGATGTACAGCGACGCGCCGGCCAGGGTGGCGGTCAGCCGGGCAGCCCAGGCCGGGAGCCGGACCGAGCCGACCCAGACCAGGGCGAGCATCCCGCCGAGCACGACGGCCTCACGGGCGACGTCGCCGAAGAACCCGGGCACGGTCGCGACGAGCACCGCCGAGACCAGCAGCCGCTGCGAGCGGGTCGTGGCCCGCACCGTCGCCCAGCCGAGGGCGAACAGCCAGAAGAGCACGTTGGCGCGGTGGATCGTGTCGCCGCCGGCCAGCTCGACGACCTCGAACCGGGTGAGCAGCCCGAGCCCGGCGAGCATCATCGGCAGCCAGAACGGCCAGCGTCGCTCGGCGCGGTCGACGACCGGCAGCGCCATGACCACGGTGAGCACGAGCAGCGTGTAGACCAGCGCCTCGATGAACCAGTAGTGCCAGGCCGGCTCGGTCCAGCTCGCCGGGCCGAGCACGCCGTTGAGCAGCAGCGCGTTGCGCCAGCCCAGCCCGTCGGTCCAGGTCGCGAACAGGCCGACCAGCAGCGCCGAGGGTACGGCGATCCGGGCGATGCTCGACAGCATCCGGCGCACCCGTGCCCCGCGGTCGATCCCGGTCAGCTGGAAGCGGGCGAAGTTGAACCCCGCGACGCCGAGCAGCACGTGCGCGCCGCCGAGGACCACGAACAGGTTGGCGTGCGAGCCGACGATGGCGACGATCGCCAGGGCGCGCAGCAGCACGTTCGTCTCGACCGAGCGGCCTCGCGCGACCGGGCCGGGTCGTGGCGCGAGCTCGGCGATCGGCGTGACGTGCCAGTCGGGCGGGAGGTGGCCGAGCACCTCCTCCACCCGGATCGAGGCCTCGACGTAGGACAGCGAGTCGCCCTGGAGCGAGACGAACGAGTCGTCGTCGTACACCTGGTCCCGGCGGAGCACCTCGGCGTACACCTCGCGCAGCCGCTCGAGCGCCTCCTGATTCCCATGTTGACGTGGTAATCCGGTACTTGGCACGGGCCGCAACCCGTGCAAAGTGCCGGTTTCCCACGTTGACATGGGAAACCGCGGGGCCAGCGCCGCCACCGAGCGGTAGTCGGTCTTCCCGTTGGGCAGCCGCGGGATCTCGCGCACGGGGCAGACCGTGACCGCGCTCGCGGGCAGGCCGGCGATCTCCCGAGCAACGGTCAGGACCCGCTCGGTGTCGACCGGGGCGGCGTCGTCGGAGACCGCGACCACGAGCCGTTCGCCGGCGGGACCCTCGGCGGTCGCGCAGGCGGCCAGGATCCCCTCGGCGGCGTAGGCCCGCTCGACCTGGTCGAGGTCGATGCGCAGCCCGAAGATCTTCGCGAACCGGTTGCGGCGGCCGACGATCTCGAACAGCCCTTCAGGGGTACGACGGGCGACGTCGCCGGTGTGCAACGAGGAGGTGACCCGGCCCAGCGCGAGGTCGGCCGGCGCCTCGGCGTACCCGAGCATCACGTTGGCGCCGTCGTACACCAGCTCACCGACCTCCGGCTCGCCGTCCCGAGCCAGCGGGAGCTCGGGCAGCGGCTCCAGCCGGAACGAGCCGCCGGGGATCGGCACGCCGATCGAGCCGGGTGAGGTCAGCGCGAGGTCGGGCGGCAGGTAGGCCATCCGGGCGGTGGCCTCGGTCTGGCCGTACATCACGAACAGGTCCCAGCCGTGCGACCGGCCGAGCCCGGCGTAGCGGCGCACCCGGTCGGGTGCGAGCCGGCCGCCGGCCTGGGTGACGTAGCGCAGCGTGGGCAGGTCCATCGCCTCGAAGCCCACCCGCTCGAGCAGCTCGAAGGTGTAGGGCACCGCGGCGAACGTCGTGGCACCGGCGGCGCGGAACTGGTCCCAGAAGCAGCGGTCGACCACCGACAGCGAGGTCAGCATCACCGAGGCGCCGGCCAGCAGGTGGCTGTTGACCACCGACAGGCCGTAGCAGTAGTGGATCGGCAACGTGGTCGCGGCGACGTCGCTGGGCCGGATCGCGAGGTACTCCGCGATCGAGGCGGCGTTGGCCTGCACGTTCTCCGCCGACAGCCGGACCAGCTTCGGGCAGCCGGTGGACCCGGAGGTCGAGAGCAGCAGCGCGAGGTCGGGGTGCAGGTCGTGCGCGGTGCCGGCGCGGCGCTCGTCGAGGGACCCGTCCGCGTGGGCCACCACGTCGGGGTCGTAGGCGTCGACGATCGGCTGCAGGTGGCCGGGGTGGTCGCCGGGGACCAGGATCACCGGGTGTCCGGCGGCCAGCGCGGCGAGGTAGGTGACCAGCGCCTCGAGCTCGTTGGCGCCGGCCAGCAGGACCAGACGCCGGGTGGGGCCGAGCGCGGCCGCCCGGCGCTCGACGCGGCAGGCGAGCTCGGCGTAGCTCAGTTCCTCCCCGGAGGTGCGCACCGCGACCGCGTCGCCGTGGTCCGCCAGCCGACGTGCGAACGGCACGCCCTCGCCCAGCGCGGGCAGGGGCGCGCACAGACCGGGGTGGGGCGCGACGGACACCGGCCCAGGGTATTAGGTTTGCCTTACCTCAGCCAAACCGCCGGATCAGTCCGGCGGCTCAGCGCGCCGCACGACGGCCGCGCACCGGAGCCGGCGGCTCCGCCTGGGTGGCCCCCACGTCGCGCGCAGGTGGCCGGCGCCGGAACCCCCAGCCACCGAGCACCAGGGCGAGCACGGCGGCCAGCAGCCGGGTCGCCTCGTCGCGCAGCCAGCCGTCGGCGTCCCACGCCGCCTTGATCCCCTGGTCGAGCAGCTGCCAGACCATCATCACCAGCAGCGGTGTGGCCAGGGCGACGACGGCGCGCAGCCAGACCGGCGCGGTCTCGACCAGGGTGTACCCCGCCGCGGCGAGCGCGACGACCAGCAGCCCGAGCCCGACCACGAGGAGGACGTCGGCGACACCGGCGGCGGTGCCCGCGGCGACCAGGCCGACCCGCGCCAGCCAGACCACACCGCCCAGGACAGCAGCGATCGACGCGATTCTCCTCGGGTCCATGGGCACAGTCTGCCCCTCGAAGGTCGGGCCTGCCAGAATCTGCGCCATGGCCGCACATGATGAGACAGCCGTCCGGACAGCCGTGGTCACCGGCGCGAGCAGCGGGATCGGTGCGGCGACCGCCCGGCGCCTGGCCGAGGAGGGCTACCACGTGTTCTGCGCCGCCCGTCGTGCGGACCGGGTCGAGGCGCTCGCCCGCGAGATCGGGGGTACGGCGGTCGCCTGCGACGTGACCTCCACCGAGGAGGTCGCCGCGCTCGCCGAGCGGGTCGGACCGACCCTGGCCGTGCTGGTCAACAACGCCGGCGGCGCCTTCGGGTCCGACCCGGTCGCCGAGGCCGACCCCAACGACTGGCGGGCGATGTACGAGGTGAACGTGATCGGCCTGCTCAACGTCACCAAGGCGCTGCTGCCCGCCTTGGTCGCGAGTGGCGACGGGGTGATCGTGAACGTCGGCTCGACGGCCGGCCGGATCGCCTACGAGGGCGGCGCCGGCTACACCGCCGCCAAGCACGGCACCCAGGTGGTCACCGAGACGCTCCGGCTGGAGCTGTGCGGACAGCCGGTGCGGGTCACCGAGATCGCACCGGGGATGGTGAAGACCGACGAGTTCGCGCTGGTGCGCTTCGAGGGCGACCGCGAGAAGGCGGAGGCGGTCTATGCCGGGGTCGCCGAGCCGCTGGTCGCCGAGGACATCGCGGACGCGATCGGCTGGGTGGTCACCCGGCCCTCGCACGTGAACATCGACGAGATGGTGATCCGGCCGCGCGCCCAGGCCGCCCAGCACAAGGTGCACCGGGTCTTCGACTAGCCGAGCGGTTCCAGCCCTGCCACGGCGGCAGGCAGCACCTCGCCGGCGCGGCCGCGGACGACCAGGGTCGCCAGGTCGTCGAGCGGGGTCGGCTCGTCGTTGACGACGACCAGCCGGGCGCCGGAACGCACCGCCCACACCGGCAGGTCGGCGGCCGGGAAGACCTGGAGCGACGACCCGACCGCCAGCATCAGGTCCGCGGTGGTGGCCAGCGCGGTGGCGCGGTCGACCGCCCGCTCGTCGAGCACCTGCCCGAAGGAGACCGTCGCCGACTTCACCAGGCCGCCGCAGACCGGACAGTGCGGGTCGGGGTCGCCGGCGTCCAGCTGCTCGAAGGCCCAGGTGTAGGCCGCGGTGAAGCCACACCCGTCGGGGGTCCCGTGCCGGGGCCGGTGCCCGATGCAGACCACCTCGCGGGCGGTGCCGTGCACCTCGACGACCTCGGTGGACCCCGCGAGCTGGTGCAGCCCGTCGATGTTCTGGGTGATCACGCCGTGCCCGCGGCCGGTGCGCTCGATCCCGGCGATCGCCCGGTGTGCGGCGTTGGGCTGCACGTCCTTGGCGAAGAACTCCCGGCGCATCGCCCACGAGCCTGCTCGCACGTCGGCAGAGTCGACGTACCTGTCGAAGGTGAAGTCGCGCGGGTCGTAGCGGGTCCACACCCCGCCCGGCGAGCGGAAGTCGGGGATGCCGGACTCGGTGGAGACCCCGGCGCCGGTGAACGCGGTGACCCGGCGGCTCTCCGCGAGCAGGCCGGCCAGCTGCGTCAGCGGCTGGGTCATCCCCCGGCCTCGCCGAACCGCGGCTTCTCCTTGGCCAGGAACGCGCGGACGCCCTCGCGGAAGTCCGCGGCGCCGTAGACCTTCTCCAGCCGCTCGACGTCGTCCGCGGGCGAGACCTCGAGCGCGTCGGAGCGGCGGAGCAGCTGCTCCTTGGTGGCGGTGATCGTCATCCGCGACGCCGCCCGCACGCCTTGCACCAGCCGGGCGATCTCCTCGTCGAGCAGCTCGGGGGGTACGACGGTCATCACCGCCCCCACCGCGTAGGCCCGATCCGCCTCGACGAGCCGGGAGGCCAGCAGCATCTCCCGGGTCAGCGACTCGCCGAACACCGACGCGCAGCGGTAGACGATGCACGCCGACAGCGCGTTGCCCAGCGTGCGTGCGATCGGGTAGCCGAACCGCGCTCCGTCGGCGGCGATGCGCAGGTCGCAGTGGGTGGCCACGGCCAGCCCGCCGCCGACGCAGACCCCCTCGACGGCGGCAACGGTCACCTGCGGCAGCTCGGCGACCGCCCGGAGCACCCGGCCGACCTTCGCCTCGTAGGCGACCCCGTCCTCGCCGGTGCCGAGCGAGGTGAACTCCGAGATCTCGTTGCCAGCGGCGAACGCGCGACCGCCGGCGCCGCGGAACACCACCACGCGGGTCGCCGGGTCTTCGTGCAGCTCCGCGCACACGTCCAGGAGCCCGGCGTAGGTGCCGCTGGTGAAGGCGTTGTGCCGCTCGGGGCGGTTGAACACCACCTCGACCACGCCCGGCCTCCGGCGGACCAGCAGGTCCCCGTCCGCCAGCCGTCGCTCGGTCGCCTGCTCGTCGTACTCGGTCTCGTCTGCGCCCACGGCCGACAGCGTAAGCCCGCCCGCGGTTTGCCCGATCCGGGACGTCGGCCTCTTCCCGGAGTACGGCGGCCGCCCGACTCTGGAGGGTGGAGGTGATCGAGATGCGCGTTCTGGTCACGTACGCGAGCAAGCACGGCAGCACCCAGGGCATCGCCGAACGGATCGGCGAGGATCTGCGCAGCGACGGCTACGAGGTCGACGTGCTGGAGGCCAAGCGGGCCGGCCGGGCCGACGGGTACGACGCGGTCGTCGTGGGCAGCGCCGCCTACGCGATGCACTGGATGCGCGAGGCGTCGTCGTTCGTGAAGAAGAACAAGGAGACCCTCGCGCGCAGGCCGCTGTGGTTCTTCAGCAGCGGCCCGCTGGGCACCGACAAGGTCGACAAGGAGGGCAACGACGTCGCCGAGGCGTCCCTGCCGAAGGAGGCGCAGGAGTTCGCGTTCCTCAACCCGCGCGACCATCACGTGTTCTGGGGTGCGCTCGACATGGACGAGCTCGGGTTCGGCGGCCGGATGCTGATGAAGATGCCGGCGGCCCGGGAGAACATCCCGCAGGGCGACTTCCGCGACTGGGACGACATCGACCGGTGGGCGCACGGCATCGCCCACGAGCTCGCGAGCGAACCGGGCCGGTGACCGTGCGGCCGGAGCGGCTGGCCGCGGGCGCCGGGCCAGCCACGCTCGGCCTCGGGGCGCTGGGCATGGCGTTCGAGCGCGCCGACCTCTCGGTGTCGGTCACGCAGACCGACGAGTTCGCCGCCTGGGCGCGCCGGCACGACCGCGCGCTGACCGCGCAGAGCGCCGTCTACCTCGCGAGCACGGCGCCGCTGCTGGTGTTCCTCGTCGGTCTGAGCCGCTCCGTGGCGCCGCCCGCCGACAAGGCCGTGCTCGCCGGCGGGATCGCCTGGGTCGCCTTCCAGGACGCTGCCCAGGTCGCCCAGCTCGCCACGGCGAGCGGACGGGCACGCTGATGGTGTGCGGCAACATCGCGCTCGCTGCCGCGCTCGCAGGTGTCGCGGCTGACGCCGGGATGCCGCGGTGGCTGCGGGGGCTCTCCGCGACGGCGGCTGCCGCGCACGCCGCACCGGGCGCCGTGCGGGTGGTCGGGGGGAAGCCGGCGACGGGGCCGGTGGAGCTCCTGCCCTACCCGTTGTTCGTCGCCTGGCTCGTCGGCGTGGTCGTCACCCTGGGGCGCCGCTGACGCTCGATTCCGGGATGTGCCCGGTCCCCCGGTAGACTGGACCGTCTCCCACCCCACATCCCGAAGGCTTTCGCATGTCCGAGAACACCCTGTCCCGCGCCGACCTGCGCAACGTCGCGATCGTCGCGCACGTCGACCACGGCAAGACCACGCTGGTCGACGCGATGCTCTGGCAGGGCGGCGCCTTCGGTGAGCACCAGCACGTCGACGAGCGGGCGATGGACTCCGGTGACCTCGAGCGCGAGAAGGGCATCACGATCCTCGCGAAGAACACCGCGATCCGCTACACCGGCGCGGCCGCCCAGGGCGTCGAGGGCGGGGCCATGACGATCAACATCATCGACACCCCGGGGCACGCCGACTTCGGTGGCGAGGTGGAGCGCGGGCTGTCCATGGTCGACGGGATCGTGCTGCTCGTGGACGCCTCCGAGGGGCCGCTGCCGCAGACCCGGTTCGTGCTGCGCAAGGCGCTCAACGCCGACATGCCCGTCGTACTCGTGGTCAACAAGGTGGACCGCTCCGACGCCCGGATCAGCGAGGTCGTCGACGAGACCTACGAGCTGTTCATGGACCTGCTCGACGACAGCCACAGCGCCGACGCGCTGGACTTCCCGGTCGTCTACGCGAGCGCGAAGGCGGGCCGTGCGTCGCTGGAGATGCCGGAGAACGGCGGGCTGCCGGACTCGGAGAACCTCGAGCCGCTCTTCCAGACCATCATCGACACGATCCCCGCTCCGACGTACCACGCCGACGCACCGCTGCAGGCGCACGTGACCAACCTGGACTCCTCGCCGTTCCTCGGCCGCCTCGCGCTGGTGCGCATCAAGGAGGGCACGCTGAAGAAGGGCCAGCAGGTCGCGTGGATGAAGCGTGACGGGTCGGTGAGCAACGTCAAGATCACCGAGCTGCTGGTCACCGAGGGCCTCGAGCGCAAGCCCGGCGAGTCCGCCGGCCCCGGCGACATCGTTGCCATCGCGGGCATCCCCGAGATCATGATCGGCGAGACCCTGGCCGACCCGAACGACCCGAAGGCGCTGCCGCTGATCACGGTCGACGAGCCGGCGATCTCGATGACGATCGGCACCAACACCTCCCCGCTCGCGGGACGGGTGAAGGGCTCGAAGGTCACCGCGCGACTGGTCAAGGACCGGCTCGACTCCGAGCTGGTCGGCAACGTGTCGATCAACGTGCTGCCGACCGAGCGGCCCGACGCCTGGGAGGTGCAGGGCCGCGGCGAGCTGGCGCTGGCGATCCTCGTCGAGCAGATGCGGCGTGAGGGCTACGAGCTCACCGTCGGCAAGCCGCAGGTGGTCACCAAGGAGATCAACGGCAAGGTCCACGAGCCCGTCGAGCGGCTGACCATCGACGCGCCCGAGGAGTACCTCGGCACGATCACCCAGCTGCTCGCTGTCCGCAAGGGCCGCATGGAGCAGATGACCAACCACGGCACCGGCTGGGTCCGGATGGAGTTCCTGGTGCCCGCGCGTGGCCTGATCGGCTTCCGCACCGAGTTCCTCACCGACACCCGCGGCACCGGCATCGCCCACCACGTGTTCGAGGGCTACGAGCCGTGGGCCGGCGAGATCCGGTCCCGTGCCACCGGTTCGCTGGTCGCCGACCGGGCGGGCGCTGCCACGTCGTACGCCATGACCAACCTGCAGGAGCGCGGCACGATGTTCGTCGAGCCGACCACCGAGGTCTACGAGGGCATGATCGTCGGGGAGAACTCCCGCGAGGACGACATGGACGTCAACATCACCAAGGAGAAGAAGCAGACCAACGTGCGCTCCTCCACCGCCGACAACTTCGAGAAGCTGATCCCGCCGAAGAAGCTCTCCCTCGAGCAGTGCCTGGAGTTCTGCCGCGAGGACGAGTGCGTCGAGGTCACCCCCGAGGCGGTCCGGATCCGCAAGGTCGTCCTCGACCAGAACGAGCGGTCCCGGTCCGCCGCCCGCG
>JBMOMG010000050.1:0-43270 GCA_049323155.1 Actinomycetota bacterium
CGCCGACCTGTCCGACCCCGGGGTCGTCGACACCCTCGGGCTGGCCGGCCTCGGCGTCGACATCCTCGTCAACAACGCCGGCCTCCAGCACGTGGCGCCGGTCGAGGAGTTCGACCCCGACCAGTTCGCGCTGATCCAGCGGGTGCTGCTCGAGGCACCGTTCCGGCTGGTGCGCACTCTGCTGCCCGGGATGTACGACCGGGGCTGGGGCAGGGTCGTCAACATCTCGTCGGTGCACGGTCACCGCGCCTCGCCCTTCAAGGCCGCCTACGTGAGCGCCAAGCACGGCCTCGAGGGGCTGTCCAAGGTGGTCGCGCTCGAGGCCGCGGGCCGGGGGGTCACCAGCAACACCGTGTGTCCCGGCTACGTGCGCACGCCGCTGGTCGAGGGACAGATCGCCGACCAGGCCCGTGCCCACGACATCGCCGAGACCGACGTGCTCAGCGACGTCCTGCTCGCCCGTACCCCCCTCAAGCGACTCGTCGAGCCCGAGGAGGTCGCCGACATGGTGGCGTTCCTCTGCGGTCCCGGGACGGAGTCGATCACCGGAAGCTCGTTCATGATGGACGGCGGCTGGGCCGCCGCGTGAAAGGAAACGATCGATGACAGCACAGACGCATGCGGCACACGCCTCGGGCGGACCGGCACCGGAAGGCGGAGAGTCGCGCACCCCCATCGTGAAGGTGGTCTTCGCCAGCCTGATCGGGACCGCCGTCGAGTGGTACGACTTCTTCCTCTACGGCTCTGCAGCCGCGCTGGTGTTCGGGGCGCTCTTCTTCCCCTCGTCGGACCCGCTCACCGGCACCCTGCTCGCCTTCGGCACCTACGCACTCGGCTTCGTTGCGCGGCCCCTCGGCGGGATCGTCTTCGGCCACTTCGGTGACAAGGTGGGTCGGAAGAAGATGCTGGTCACCTCCCTCATGCTGATGGGCGGCGCCACGATCGCGATCGGCCTGCTGCCGACGTACGCCACGATCGGCATCGCCGCGCCGATCCTGCTGCTCGTGATGCGCCTGCTCCAGGGCTTCGCGGTCGGCGGTGAGTGGGGCGGCGCCGTGCTGATGGCCGCAGAGCACGGTCGCGACGAGCACCGTGGGTTCTGGTCCTCGTGGCCACAGGCGGGTGTCGCGATGGGCAACCTGCTGGCCACGGGCGTGCTGTGGGTGCTGGCCGCCGTGCAGAGCCAGGAGACCTTCCTGGCCTGGGGCTGGCGTGTGCCGTTCGTCCTGAGCGCCGTGCTGGTCCTGGTCGGGCTGTGGGTCCGGCTCTCGGTCGAGGAGTCCCCTGTCTTCGCCGAGGCCAAGGCGGAGATCGCGCAGAAGCAGGCCACGGCCTCGCACATGCCGCTGCTCGAGGTGATCCGCAACTACCCACGCGAGGTGTTCATCGCGATGGGGATGCGGATGGCGGAGAACATCTCCTACTACATCTTCACCATCGTGGTGATCACCTACATCACCGAGTACGCCGGCCAGGACAAGGGGCCGATCCTCCAGGCACTGCTCATCGGCTCGGCGGTGCACTTCGTGTGGATCCCGATCGTGGGCGCACTCTCCGACCGCGTGGGCCGTCGCCCGCTGTACCTGCTCGGTGCGGTCGGGGTCGCCCTCTGGTCGTTCCCCTTCTTCGACCTGGTCGACAAGGGCGGCGCCGGCAACCTGACCCTCGCGGTCGTGGTCGGGCTCATGCTGCACGCGCTGATGTACTCCCCGCAGGCCGCGTTCTTCTCCGAGCTGTTCGGCACCTCGGTGCGCTACACAGGGGCCTCGGTCGGCTATCAGCTGGCCTCGATCTTCGCCGGCGCGCTCGCGCCGATCATCGCGCTCAAGCTGCTGGGGACCGTCGAGGAGAGCAACACGACAGCGGTGGCCGTCTACGTGTGTGCGGCGTCCGTGCTCACCGTGGTGGCGGTGCTGGCCGCAAAGGAGACGCGGGCCTCGTCACTGCGGCACGACCGCGTCGTCCGGGAGGCGCACGCCTGACCCGCCGGATCCACGACGAGGGCCCCACCACCGGTGGGGCCCTCGTCACGTTCGGGCGCTGCCGAGGCGGGTACGGTGCACGGCAGCCATGACTGCGACAGAGGTGCAACCAGCCCCCGTGCCCCACGAGGGAGAGGTCTGGTACGTCAGCTACGGCTCGAACATGTCGGCCGCGCGACTGGCCTGCTACATCGAGGGCGGCTGTCCGCCCGGAGGCAGCAGGGTCAATCCGGGCGCGCGCGACCCCCGGCTGCCGCGGCACAGCATCGGGGTGGAGCTGCCGGGCTCGGTCTACTTCGCCGGCGAGTCGTCCCAGTGGGGCGGCGGCGTGGCGTTCTACGACCACCAGACCCCGGGCCCCGCCGCGGGCCGCGCCTACCTGGTCACCGCGCAGCAGTTCGCCGACATCGCCGCGCAGGAGATGTTCCGGGTGCCCGACCCCGACGACCCGATCGAGGAGATCGTGCTCGGTGCCCTCGATCCTCACCTCGAGGGCCGCCACCACGTCGGCCCGGGCCACTACGAGACGCTGGTCGAGGTGGGCCGGGTGGCCGGGGCGCCGATGCTGACCTTCACCGCCCCGCACGGCATCGACCATGTCGAGCACAACGAGCCGAGCCCGTCGTACCTCGCGACCCTCGCCGCCGGCCTGCGCGAGGCGCACGGATGGGACGATGAGCGGATCGAGGGCTACTTCGAGCGGCTGAGGCCGCCGGGCTGACCGCTCGGCGCAGGATCCGCCCGGCCGGGTCGCGCACTGTGTTACAGGTCACTAACCTGCTGTCATGGAGTCCTACGCAGCCGGAGAGACCACCCCGCCGCTGATCGAGGAGACGATCGGCGCGAACTTCGAGCGGATCGCCCGCGAGCACGCCGACCGGGAGGCGCTGGTCGAGGTGGCGAGCGGACGGCGGTGGACCTACGCCGAGCTGGACCGGGACGTCGACGTGCTCGCGCGCGGGCTGCTCGGGGCCGGAATCGCCAAGGGGGACCGGGTCGGCATCTGGGCGCCGAACTGCGCGGAGTGGACGCTGGTGCAGCTGGCGACGGCGAAGGTGGGCGCGATCCTGGTCAACATCAACCCGTCCTACCGCACGCACGAGCTGGCCTACGCGCTGAACCAGTCGGGGCTTCGCCTGCTCATCTCGGCCGCGGAGTTCAAGTCCAGCGACTACCGCGCGATGGTCGAGGAGGTGCGCCACGACTGCCGGGCGCTGGAGCGCGTGGTCTTCATCGGTACGACGGACTGGGCCGGCCTGCTCGCGGAGGGGGAGGCGCTGCCGGCCGGCGCCGTGGCGGAGCGCATGTCCACGCTGACCAACACCGACCCGATCAACATCCAGTACACCTCGGGGACCACCGGCTTCCCCAAGGGCGCGACGCTCTCGCACCGCAACATCCTCAACAACGGGTTTTTCACCACCGAGCTGCTGGAGTTCACCGCCGAGGACCGGCTGTGCATCCCGGTGCCGTTCTACCACTGCTTCGGGATGGTGATGGGCAACCTCGGCTGCACCACGCACGGCGCGACGATGGTGATCCCGGCCCCCGGTTTCGACCCGGCCGTCACCCTGCAGGCGGTGCAGGACGAGCGCTGCACCGGTCTCTACGGCGTGCCGACGATGTTCATCGCGATGCAGAACCACCCCGACTTCGCCTCCTACGACCTGTCCTCGCTGCGCACCGGGGTGATGGCCGGCTCGATCTGCCCGGTGGAGGTGATGCGGCGCTGCATCGACGACATGCACATGGAGGGGGTCTCGATCGCCTACGGGATGACCGAGACCTCGCCGGTGTCGTGCCAGACCCGCAGCGACGACGACCTGGAGCGGCGTACCGCCACGATCGGCCGGGTCCACCCGCACGTGGAGATCAAGATCGTCGATCCCGTCACCGGGGAGACCGTCGAGCGCGGCGAGCCCGGGGAGTTCTGCACGCGCGGCTACTCGGTGATGCTCGGCTACTGGAATGATCCGGAGAAGACCGCGGAGGCGATCGACGCCGACGGCTGGATGCACACCGGCGACCTCGCGGTGATGCGCGAGGACGGCTACGCACAAATCGTCGGCCGGATCAAGGACATGGTGATCCGGGGCGGGGAGAACATCTACCCGCGCGAGATCGAGGAGTTCCTCTACACCCACCCCGATGTCGAGGACGTCCAGGTGATCGGGGTTCCCGATCAGAAGTACGGCGAGGAGCTGTGCGCCTGGGTCCGGATGCGCGACGGCGCCGAGCCGCTGGACGCCGAGAAGGTGCGCGAGTTCGCCACCGGCAAGCTCGCCCACTACAAGATCCCGCGCTACGTCATGGTCGTCGACGAGTTCCCGATGACCGTCACCGGCAAGATCCGCAAGGTCGAGATGCGCGAGGAGGCCGCCCGCCGGCTCGGCCTCGCGTGACCCCGGTCAGTTGACCGTGACGAAGGTCTGCTCCGCCGAGCCGGGGTAGCGCACGGCTCCGAACCAGCGACTCGTCGGGTCCAGGTCGTCCCAGCTCAGCTCGACCGAGAACGGCTCGCCGGAGAGCACCGGGACGCTCGCGGGGACCCGTACGTTGCCGGCGTCGCCGTCGCGGACCACCCAGCTGTAGAGCTGTGCGGTGGTGGTGGACCCGTTCGCGGCCTCCGCGGAAGCGACGTAGAGGGCGTACTCCCCGGGCTCGGGGTTCTCCACGGTCAGCTGCTCGTCGGCGCCCAGGCCGGTCGCCGAGGCGACGATCTCCCCGTCGCGGGACAGGTACAGGTCGAGGTCGTCGCTGTCGCGGCCCTCCAGCTCGAAGCGCAGCAGCGCGGTGCCGGTCGGGACCTCCACCGGGAACTGCGCCGTGTCGGCGTCGAGCTGCGGTGCGTCCGGCCGGAAGTCGCCGGGCTCCAGGGTGAGCCCGACCGGCTGGGCCGCGGCGAGGCCGGTGACCGCCACCTCGAGCTCGCCGTCGACGCCGGCGACTCCCTCGATCCTCACCGATCCGGCGTCGTTCGTGCCGGTCACCTCACCGGCGGTGGAGAGGGTCCGGGGGGTGACCACCATCGGCATCCGGGCCTGGTGGCTCAGCCCGGTCCACACCAACGCGCCTCGCGCCGGGGTCTCGAGCTGGGCGGTGCCACGGTCGATCACCACGACGAACCGGCCGGTCTCGCCGGGGGCGAGCTGGAGCGTCCTGGGACGGACCCGCACGTCGAGGCCGGGGAGGCCGAGCACCCGCGCGTCGTAGGTCTCGGTGCTGCCGGAGACGTTGGTGACCCGGCGCACCAGCCGGCTGCGGCCGACGAGGTCCCCGACCGCGATCGAGGGCAGGTTCAGGTTGCGGGTCGGCACGGTTCCCTCGAGCCAGGCACGGTACTGCCGCGGCGGCGCGTCGAGGACCAGGCCGGGGTCGAGCAGGTTCGCGGCGTCGACCTGCCCGGCGCCTGCGGAGAGCGGCCCGGAGACCCCGGCCAGCTCCACCGCGGTGGTCGACATCGCCGACTTCACCATCGCCGGGGTCCAGGCCGGCCGCTCGCCGCGCACGAAGGCAGCCAGGCCCGCGACGTGCCCGGCGCTCATCGAGGTGCCGGAGCGCTGCTCGAAGGCGCGGCCGCCCGCGATGCCCGCGGCGCCGGCGGAGAGCACGGCCACACCCGGTGCGGTCAGGTCCGGCTTGAGCAGGCTGCCACCGTCGACCGGGGCGGGTCCACGGGACGAGAACGACGCGAGCTGCCGCACCGCGGTGTCGCCGGTGGCTCGGGGGTCGAAGGAGGCGCGCGGGTCGGCGGTCTCGGCGACGAAGTCCTTGATCGCCTGGCCGGCGGCGACGTCGACGTGCACGGTGGGGACGGCATGGAAGTCGGAGTCCACGCTGTCCGGGCGCACGTTGGCGAGGACCATGCCGACCCCACCGGCGCGCTGGACCGCGGTGGACTTCTCGACGCGCGCGATCGTGCCCCGGTCGCAGACCACGATCTTGCCCTGCACCACGTCGGCGTCGAGCGAGCCGGGCAGGCAGAGCCGGGCGTCCTCGGTGGTGCTGGTCTCGGCGACGGCGCTGGTGGACACGACGATGCCGGTGGGCGGCAGGACCCGGTCGGAGACCATCGCCCCGACGTACGTCTCATCGCCCTCGAGCGCCACCGCGCCCTGGAACAGGCGGTGCGTGCTGGCGCCCACCGTGGTCACCCACGGGCTGGTGTGCCGGACGGTGCCCTCGCCGGGCCCCCGGTTGCCGGCCGAGGCGGCGACGAAGACGCCGCGGGCGGTGGCGTTCAGGAACGCCTCCTCGATGGCCCGGGAGTCGCCACCGGCGGAGGAGATGGCATAGCTGATCACGTCGACCCCGTCCGCGACGGCGCGGTCGATGGCCGCCACGGCGTCGGCGGTGGAGCAGCCGTCGTCGGCCGGGTCGGGCGCGGTCCAGCACACCTTGTAGGCGGCGATCCGTGCCGCGGGCGCCATGCCCGAGGCGTCGCCGAAGTCCTGGCCGTCGACCTGGACGGCGACGCCGTGGTTGCCGGCGGCGATCGCGGCGACGTGGGACCCGTGTCCGGTGCCGTCGCGTGGAGAGAGGTACTCGGAGGCGGCGAGGTTCTGCTCACCGAACCCCTTCACGAAGTAGCGAGCCCCGACCAGCTTGCTGTTGCAGTCGGCCGGGTCCCAGCTCTCGCCGGTCTCGCAGCCGCCGGCGAACCCGGCCGGCCCGCCGCGGGCCGCGCCGGGAAGCGCCGCGAAGCTGGGGTTCTCCGGCCAGATGCCGCTGTCGATGACGCCGACCACGGTGCCGCGGCCGGCCTGCTCGGGACCGCCGGTAGCGGCCCAGGCCTGGTCGGCGTGCAGGAACTCCGGTGAGTCGACCGAGTCCAGACGCTGCTTGGTGCTGCGCTCCACGAACGCGACGCCGGGTGTGAAGCGCAGCTGCTTGGCCTGCTCGCGGGTCAGCTCCGCGGCGAACCCGTTGAGCGCCGAGCCGAACCGGTAGAGCAGCCGTGGTTCACCCAGCTCGCGGAGCAGGTCGTCCTGGGCGGTGCGCCTGCGCACCGCGGTGCCGGGGCGGGGCAGGTCCTCGAGTGCGACGACGTAGACGGCCGGTGTCGCGCTGCCGGGGCTCGGTGGCGCCGCGTCGGCGAGCCCGACCGGTGCCAGCATCCCGAGGGCGGTCGCGACCGAGATCGCCAACCCCCGCCGGACGCGCGACAACGTGCTCAACGGGACACCTTTCGACACAACGATGCGAGACCGTGTCGGGACGGTCGGAACCCCCCATGCTTCCAGGGTCACCTGACGGATTCAATCGGTTCGGCCACATCGGCAGAACCCAGTCGTGGTGGGGACGGCCGCCGCCATATCCTGGGTCCGGTCAACGTGCGTCCACGCGCACTCGAGCAGATAAGAGGTCAACCGGTGCCAACGGGCAAGGTCAAGTGGTACGACGCCGAGAAGGGCTTCGGCTTCCTGTCCAAGGACGAGGGCGGGGACGTCTACGTCCGGGCCGGCGCCCTGCCCGCCGGCGTGGCCACGCTCAAGGCGGGGCAGCGGGTGGAGTTCGGGATCGTGCAGGGCCGCAAGGGCGACCAGGCCCTGCAGGTCCGGTTGCTCGAGCCGGCGCAGTCGGTGGCCAAGGCGATGCGCAAGAAGCCGGCCGAGATGGTCAACATCATCGAGGACCTCTACCGGCTGCTGGAGAACGTCGAGAAGGGGTACCGCGCGGGGCGCCACCCCGACCCGAAGACCGTCAAGCCGACCGCGATGCTGCTGCGCGCGCTCGCCGACGAGCTGGAGCTCTGACTCAGCCCCGACGCAGCGTGTGGAGCACCAGCCCGCTCCACGCGACGAGGATCCCGGCGGCGACGCCGAGGCCGAGCTGGGGGTTCAGCGGCAGCGCGATGCCGATGAACCCGCCGACCACCCAGGCCAGCTGCAGCAGGGTCTCCGCCCGCGCGAAGGCGCTGGTCCGGCTGCGCTCGGCGACCCCGCGCTGGATCAGGGCGTCGAGCGAGAGCTTGCCCAGGGACTGGGCCATGCCCGCGGTGAGTCCCAGCAGCACCGCCGTGGGCAACCCGTAGAAGAACGCCACCACCACCGCCATCGCGGTGTCGGCCAGCAGCGTGGCGATCACGGTGATCTCCGGCTTCACCGAGCGCAGCAGCGACCCGAGCGCCACCCCGATCGTGCTGCCGGCCCCGGCCGCGCCGACCACCAGGCCGAGCAGCAGCTCGGGGCGGTCCTCCCAGCCCGGGAACGGCCGGTCCCGGAGCAGGAAGGCCATGTACATGGTCAAGAACCCCGAGAGCAGGCGCAGCCCGGCGTTGCTGCGCAGACCCACCACGACCTGGTGCGGGATGCGAGGGCGGACCCTCGGCCCGCCCTCGGAGCGGCCCGCGACCGTCGCGAGGCCGACCTGCTCCTCGCTGACGGAGGAGTCGACCCGCGACGGGAGCAGGATGGCGAGGATGGTGGCGCCCACGAAAACCAGGAACGCGTAGCGCAACGACCACTGCGCGCCGAACGTGGAGGCAAGCACCGCGATCGGTGCGGAGACCGCGGCCCCGGCCACGCCGGCCAGGGAGATTCGTGAGTTGGCCTTCACCAGGGTGAGCCGGTCCGGCAGCATTCGGGGTACGGCGGAGGCGCGCGTCACGCCGTACGCCTTGGACGCGACCAGCACGCCCAACGCGGCCGGGAACAGCGCGACCGAGCCCGTGAGCACCGCGTCGGCCAGCACCCAGCTGAGGAACGCGCGCAGGGCCATCGTTCCGCCGATCGCCCAGCGTCTGCCCTGGCGGAACCGGTCGAGGAACGGGCCGACCAGCGGGGCCACGATCGCGAACGGCAGCATCGTCATCGCCAGGAACTGCGCCACCTGCAGCCGCGCCTCGCCGGTGGGCACCTGGAAGAACAGCGTGCCCGCCAGCGAGATCGCGACCGCCGCGTCGCCGGCGGCGTTGAACGCATGCAGCTCGATCAGCCGGTAGAGACCGGTGTCGCCGGCACCCTCGGCGCGGGTGGCCCGGCGCGCCTGCCGGTAGGTGTAGCCGGCAGCCCGGGCGGTGGCGCTGCCGGCGCGGCGGGCGGCCGTGGTGACGGCGTGGGTACGCCGGTGGGGCCGGCTCGCATCCTCCTCCGCCATGGGGCCCATCCTGCCCGCAACCACTCCCGAATGTGGCACCCGGGGAGACACGGACTCCGATGATGGGAGACAATCTCCCGGTGATGACAGCCGCTCGGACCTTCAAGCCCGACACCGTCGGCGTGCAGGCGGTCGACGTCGCCAGGGAGGCGTTGCTGCAGCTCGTCGACCCCACGGACGTCGGGGAGCACCTCGGCTACGCCAGCGAGGACGAGCGGGTCACCACCCACTACTTCGACTGCGTCCGCACGGGCTACCGCGGGTGGCGCTGGTCGGTGACGGTCGCACGCGCCGCCCGGCAGAAGCACGTCACCGTCGACGAGATCGTGCTGCTGCCCGGCGACGACGCGCTGGTTGCACCCCCGTGGGTGCCGTGGCGCGAGCGGATCCAGCCCGGCGACCTCGGCCCCGGCGACCTGCTCCCGACGGAGGAGGACGACCCGCGGCTGGTGCCGGGCTACCTCGCCGACGACGAGGTGATCGACGTCGACACCGTCCGTGAGGTCAGCGACGAGGTCGGTCTGGGCCGGCCCCGTGTGCTCTCCCTCGAGGGGCGTGACCTCGCGGCTCAGCGGTGGTACGACGGCAGCCACGGACCCGAGGCACCGATCGCGCAGTCGGCCCCGGCCAAGTGCAGCAGCTGTGGTTTCCTCGTGCGGCTCGCCGGTCCGCTGTCCCAGGTGTTCGGTGTGTGCGCCAACGCCTACGCCAACGACGACGGACGCGTGGTCTCCTTCGACCACGGCTGCGGCGCGCACAGCGAGGCGCGGCTGCACAAGCGGAACCTGCCCGCCCCGCTGCCGGAACCGGTGCTCGACACCCTCACCTGGGACGACCTCGAGCAGTTCTAGACGTCGCGGTTGCGGGCGCGGCTATGGCGTCGCGCCGCGGGCCTCGAGCGTGCGGCGCCGACGACGCCGGCAGTAGTCCCAGCCGATGATGCCGAGGCCGAACCCGGCCACACAGGTCCACAGCCACCAGCCCCGGCCGCTCTCCTCCAAGCGTCCGTAGAACGGCAGCAGCAGCACGAACGCCAGCGCCCACAGCGCGGTGCCGACCGCGACCGTGCGCACGCCGTCGACGTCGAGCGGCTCCACGTCGGCGATGATGAAGGTGCGCCGACCGATCTCGTGCACCTGGACGTTCTCGACCGCCTCGCCCCCGGTGTCCTGCCCTCTCGGCTCCTCCTCCACGCGTTCCAACCTAGTCCACGCCCGGGCGCGGTGATCACGCAGCGCTGCGGCTCTGGCAAGATTTGCCGGCGGGTGAGCCCCGTACGGGGTCTCCTGTGCCGACCGGCGACCGGACTTCGACGAGGGACAGACGTGGACAAGCCCCAGACCACCGAGCGTGGCTCGACCCCAGCATCGCCCGTGGACCGTTACTTCAAGATCAGTGAGCGCGGCTCGACGCTCGGTCGCGAAGTGCGAGGTGGGCTGGTCACCTTCTTCACGATGGCCTACATCATCGTGCTGAACCCGCTCATCCTCGGCTTCGCCCAGGACGGTGACGGCAACTACCTCGCCGGCGGCGCGGAGCCCAACCTCGCCGCCATCGCTGCGGCGACCGCCCTGGTGGCGGGGGTGCTGACCATCCTGATGGGTGTGGTCGCGAACTTCCCGCTGGCGCTGGCGACCGGGCTGGGGCTCAACGCCTTCGTCGCGTTCACAGTGGCGTCCGGCATGTCCTGGGCGGACGCGATGGGGCTGGTGGTCCTCGAGGGCCTGATCATCCTGGTGCTGGTGCTGACCAACTTCCGCACCGCCGTCTTCCACGCCGTGCCCGCGCAGCTCAAGGTCGCGATCAGCGTGGGCATCGGCCTGTTCATCGCGCTGATCGGCCTGGTCGACGCCGGGTGGGTGCGGCGCCTGCCCGACGCTGCGAACACCACCGTGCCGGTCGGCTTCGGCATCAACGGTTCGCTGCAGGGCTGGCCGGTGCTGGTCTTCGCCGTCGGTCTGGTGCTGGTGATCGGGCTGTACGTGCGCCAGGTCAAGGGCGCGATCCTGATCTCGATCCTGGTCACCACGGTGCTCGCGGTGATCGTGGAGACCGTGGTCGAGGTCGGACCCACGGTGACCGACGACGGCGTGAACCCGAAGGGCTGGAACCTCAACGTCCCGGCGATCCCCAGCGACGTGGTGGCCACCCCGGACTTCTCGCTGCTGGGCCAGGTGTCGCTGTTCGGCTCCTTCGAGCGGGTCGGGTTCGTGACCGCCGTACTGTTCATCTTCACCCTGCTGCTCGCCGACTTCTTCGACACGATGGGCACGATGACCGCGATCGGCGCGGAAGCCGGCCTCAACGACGAGGAGGGCGCGCCGCCGAACGCCAAGAAGATCCTGGTCGTCGACTCCCTCGCCGCCGCGGCCGGTGGCGCCGCGGGCGTCTCCAGCAACACCTCCTACATCGAGTCCGCATCCGGTGTCGGCGAGGGCGCGCGCACCGGCCTCGCGAGCGTGGTCACCGGGGTGCTGTTCCTGCTCGCCACCGTGCTCGCTCCCCTGGTGCAGATCGTCCCCAACGAGGCGGCGGTCCCGGCGCTCGTGCTGGTCGGCTTCCTGATGATGCAGCAGGTGAAGAACATCGACTGGGACGACGTCGAGATCGCGATCCCGGCGTTCCTCACGATCGTGCTGATGCCGTTCACCTACTCGATCTCGGTCGGGATCGGTGCGGGCTTCCTCTCCTACGTCCTGGTCAAGGTCGTCCGCGGCAAGGTCGGCCAGGTGCACCCGCTGATGTGGGTGGTCTCGGCCCTGTTCGTCGTGTACTTCGCGATCGAGCCGATCCGCAACCTGCTGGGGGCGTAAGTCCCGTGACGGGTCCCTCGCTCCGGTGCCAGAGTGGGGGACATGAGCACTGCGATCTCGGCCTCGGGGCTCGTCAAGACGTTCGGCAGGACCGTCGCCCTCGACGGTCTCGACCTGGAGGTGCGCACCGGGGAGGTGCACGGCTTCCTCGGCCCGAACGGGTCGGGCAAGTCCACCACGATCCGGATCCTGCTGGGGCTGCTCCGCGCCGACAGCGGCTCGGCGACGGTGCTCGGCGCCGACCCCTGGCGTGACGCGGCGGAGCTGCACAAGCGGCTGGCCTACGTGCCCGGCGAGGTGGCCCTGTGGCCGAACCTCACCGGCGGCGAGGTGATCGACCTGCTCGCCCGGCTCCGCGGCGGCCTGGACAAGAAGCGGCGAGCCGAGCTGCTCGAGCGGTTCGACCTCGACCCGACGAAGAAGACCCGCAGCTACTCCAAGGGCAACCGGCAGAAGGTCGCGCTGGTGGCCGCGCTCGCCTCCGACGTCGAGCTGTTCCTGCTCGACGAGCCGACCTCCGGCCTCGACCCGATCATGGAGGCCGCCTTCCAGGCCTCGGTCGGTGAGCTGCGCGCCCAGGGGCGCACCGTGCTGCTGTCGAGCCACATCCTCGCCGAGGCCGAGGCGCTGTCGGACCGGGTCAGCATCATCCGCGCCGGCCGGGTCGTCCAGAGCGGCACGCTCAAGGAGCTGCGCCACCTGACCCGCACCTCGGTGACGGTCTCCACCGAACGATCCCCGGACCGGATCCAGCAGGTGCCCGGCGTCGCGCACGTGATGCACGAGGACGGGCACGTCTCCTTCGACGTCGACACCGACCACCTCGACGACGCGATGGACTACCTGGCCCCGCTGAAGATCACCTCCCTGGTCAGCCACCCGCCGACGCTGGAGGAGCTGTTCCTGCGCGAGTTCGGCGAGCAGGTCCCCGCGGAGGAGGCCGAGCGGTGAAGGCGCTGACCGGCGTCGGCCCGTTGCTGCGGTTCGTGCTCCGGCGCGACCGGATCTACCTGCCCGTGTGGATCCTGGCGCTGACCGCGACCGTGTACGCCTCGATTGCTGCGGTACGCCGCACCTACGACACCCCCGCCGAGATCCTGTCCTACGCGAAGAACGTCGGCGGCTCGCCCGCTTCGGTCGCCATGGCGGGCCCCCCGGTGGCGCTGGAGCAGGTCGGCGGGATCCTGATCTACGAGACCAGCCTCACCGCCCTGATCGGGGTGGCGCTGATGGCGGTGTTCACGGTGATGCGGCACACCCGCCGCGAGGAGGACGCCGGACGGGTCGAGCTGCTCGGCTCCACGGTCGTCTCCCGGCACGCCGTCGTGACCGCCGCCGCCATCGTCTCCGGCCTCGCCTCGGTGCTCGTCGGCGCCGGCGTCGCGGCGTCCTTCGTCGCCGAGCAGCAGCCGCTGCGCGAGTCGGTGCTCTACGGCGCCTCGATCGCCGCGATGGGCGTGGTGTTCACGGCCGTCGCGGCTGTGGCTGCGCAGCTGATGAGCCACGGTCGTGGAGCGGTCGGGTTGTCGCTGGCCGTGCTGGCCCTCGCCTACGGCCTGCGCGCCGTCGGCGACACCCAGGAGAACTTCCTCAGCTGGCTCTCGCCGATGGGCTGGTCGCAGCAGGTCCGGGTGTACGACGACAACCGGTGGTGGCCGTTGGCCCTGTCGGTGCTGCTGAGCGTCGTACTCATGGGGGCCGCGGTGGCGCTCGAGAGCCGTCGCGACCTCGGGTCCGGTGTCTTCCCTGCCCGACCCGGGCCGGCCGAGGCAAGGCCGAGGCTGGGCACCGTGGTGGGACTCTCCTGGCGGCTGCAGCGGGGCTCGATCCTCGGCTGGTCGGTAGGCCTGTTCGCGATCGGGCTGCTCTACGGGTCCTTCAGCCGGTCGATCGAGAACATGATCGAGGACAACCCCGAGCTGGAGCAGTACTTCGCCCAGACGGGCGCCTCCAGCATCGTCGAGGCATTCTTCGCCACGGCGATGCTGCTGATGGCGATCGCGGCCTCCGGGTTCGCGGTGTCCTCGGCCCTGCGCACGCGCGCCGAGGAGTCCGCCGACCGGCTCGAGTCGGTGCTCGCCACGGCGGTGTCGCGCCCGCGCTGGCTCCTCGGCAGCCTGCTGGTGACGCTGCTCGGCACCGCGGTCGTGGTCGGCGTCAGCGGGCTGGGAATCGGCATCTCCTACGCGGCGACGGCCGGTGAGAGCGCCGACGTCCTCCGGATGACCGGGTACGCGCTGGCCTACCTCCCCGCCCCACTCCTCCTCGCGGCCCTTGCGGTGCTGCTGGTCGGCTGGCTGCCCAGGGCCTCTGGCGCGGCGTGGGCTGCGCTCGCCCTGGTGTTCGTGATCGGCTGGCTCGGGGACCTGCTCGAGCTGCCGACGTGGGTCGACGACATCTCGCCGTTCAGCCACCTGCCCGCCGCGCCGGCCGAGGAGCTGCAGCTGCTGCCGGCCGCGGTGCTGTCGGCGCTGGTGCTCGGCACGGTGCTGCTGGGCGGTGTCGGGTTCCGCCGTCGTGACATCGGCTGACTGTTCGACCGATGATCTGGTAAGGCACCCCTCTTGGTCACAAGTGACGAGGCATCCGAGGTCGTCAGGCACTGTCCGGACATATGCGGCGGGACGAGACTCGTAGCGACGAGTGGACATCCGGGGGGGCCTTGGATGGGCTCAAGTCGCGACAACGGCGCACGGATCGGGCTGTGGGGGGACAGCGCATCGGCGGCAGCGGGGCTGGCGGCGATCACGACTATCTCCGGCATTCGCCATCGAACAGTGTCGACCGGCCGAGGGGGGCAGGTCGGGGCGGGATGGAGAAGTCATGAACCTCAGATCGCGCGGCGGTGGGGCGCTCGCAGCCGCCCTGGCAGTGGCGCTGCTGGTGCCGCAGGCGGCACTGGCTGCCGAGGACGGCGAAGGTCACTACGGCGGCGGTAACGGCAGCGGCCAGGGCGGCGGTGGCCAGGGCGGCGGTGGCGCCGGCGAGGACGGGGGCAAGGACGGCTCGACCGGGTCGATCTACTCCGACCTCGTGATCGCCCTGCGCGACGCCAAGGGCGTGCCGGTCCTGAAGGAGTACGACGTACCGGCGACCGAGGAGGAAGAGGCCACCACGGAGTACTGCGTGCAGCCGGTCTCCTATGAGCCGGTGCCGGGTCTCACGGCCGAGAAGAACCCGGTCGACCAGCGGGACGTCTACGTGATCCCGCTGCAGGGGGAGTGGTGGACGGCTCCGCCGGCCGGTGGGCTGCCCGTCGAGGAGATCGAGACGTGCGACCCGCAGCCGCAGTACGCGATGTTCGTGCACGAGGCCGAGCTCGAGCGGCTGAACATGGCGCGGACCGCCGACGACGTGATCGCGCGCAAACAGGCCGATGTCGAGGAGAAGCTGCGGCTGGGTTCTGACGTGGCGCTCGAGGCGGCCGGCCGGATCACCATCGACGGCGAGATGCTCGACGCCTCGCCCGAGTACGCCGGGATCTACCAGTCCCTGATGTACTCCGGCACGATCCCGGGCCTGCAGTTCCACGTGGACACTGCCAACCCGGATGCACCCAAGGCGGCTCCACCGGCCGAGATCGGACCGGACGCCACCACGCACGGCTACCGCAACAGCCGCTTCGACGCGTGGGAGCTCGCCGCAACGGCGATCGGTGTCGCGGCCAGCAAGACCATGCCGATCTCGCTGGACGCGGTCATCTACTACAACCAGGTGATCGGTTTCCCGCCCGAGGAGACCACCGCAGCGGCGGCGGAGGGCACCGGTGGGACGGGTGGCAGCCCGAGCACCGAGGAGCCGAGGCAGATCGACGAGGACTGGCTCCCCATGATCAAGTTCGTCGAGGACACCACGGGCAAGCGGTACGTCGACTACACCGGCTTCAGCTACAACCGCGCCGACACGTTCCCCGGCAGCATGACGATCCTCAACGTCGACAAGATGAGGTGGGAGGTCAAGCCCTACATCGGCACGGTCCCGTTCCTGAACCTGTCCGGTGACAAGAACCCGGACACCGAGACGCTGACCGGCGTGGTGGCGTTCGCCCAGCTCGCCGACGACGTGCGCTCGCTGATCAACTACTACCACGTGATCGAGGGCATCCCCGGGATCTACATGGACCCGGTGGGCATCGACACGACCGCCGCCCAGCTGAAGCGGATCACCGATCCGGCCGTCGACCTCGGCACGCTGCCGAGCGCGGTCTTCCCGCCCGAGCCGTTCCAGGTGACGGCGTCGCTGTTCAACCCGTGGGGTGGCAGTGTCATCGAGCAGACGAACCTCAAGGTCACGGTGGATGCAGGCGAGGCAGTGCTCGACGTCGGCGACGTGACAGCCGTCTCTCGCCCCACGGACGCGGACCCGAACAGCTGGGACCTGCCGTTCGAGGCGGTCAGTGGAGACCTGGTCGGGTACTGGGGACCGGCGGGTGGCTTCCAGGTCAAGCCCGGCGACAAGTACGTCACCACGTTCGACGCCAAGCTCGCCGCCGACGCTCCGGTCGGTGACTACAGCGTGACGCTGGAGCTGGTGGGCGACCCCACCGAGGCGACTCCCGAGGCGGGCATCAAGACGCTGGCGACCGACACCGACACGCTCGACGTCATGGCGAACGCGCCGACGGTGCTCTGGGGCGCGACGATCCCGAAGCTGCTGACCCAGGCTGCTCAGCTGCAACTTCCGGTACGCGTCTACGAGCCCACTCCGGCGCCTGCTCCGGAGCCCGAGGCGACCACGACGGAGGACCGCGTGCTCCAGCTGACGATCACCGGGCCTGACGACGACGGAGCTGCCACGACCACCGAGCAGCTGAAGGCCACCGACGTGCGCATCTACGGCGAGCAGGTCAAGGTCACCCAGACCACCGACTCCGCTGCCGAGGCCGACGTGGCCGCTGCCGCGGAGGCACAACCCGTCACCGACATGGCGCGGATGACCCTGGCACCCACGTCGGACACGACCGGCAACAAGCTGGTCGCGACCTGGACCGTGCCGTGGAAGGTGGGGTACAGCGACATCCTCTGGTACGTCTCGGTGATCGACGGCGCACCGGTGGGGACCTACCAGTTCGACCTCGAGCTGCTCGGCGTCCAGAGCGTCAAGCCCGCGACCCAGGTCACCACCGTGCTGGCGCCTGCCGAGCACGGCCAGAAGCCTCCCGGCACCGGTGAGGACGACGGCGGGGGCCCCGTCACGCCTCCGGGCAACGGCTCCGGTGGCGGCGGCGAAGGTGACGACGGCGACGACGGTGATGGCGACGGCGATGGTGGCGGCGGGCCCGTGACGCCTCCTCCGGGTGGCTCGGACGGCCCCGGCAAGGGTGTCCACCGCGCCGGCGGCACTGACAAGATCGCGACCGGCGTGCTGCTCTCGCAGGAGCGGTTCGACGACGGCGAGGCGGACGCGGCGGTCATCGCCCGCTCGGACGACTACGCCGACGCGCTCGCAGCCATCCCGCTGGTCGATGCGGAGAACGCCACGCTCCTGCTGGCCGGAAGCTCGCTCGACAAGCGAGTGCTCGACGAGGTGAAGCGGGCGGTCGCGGCGAACGGCACCGTCTACATCGTCGGCGGTGACAAGGCGGTCTCGCCCAAGGTCGAAGCCGCCTTGAAGGCGACCGGCCGCAAGGTGGTCCGGCTCGCAGGCACGACCCGGTACGCCACCGCGGTGAAGGTCGCCGGCGCCCTGGGCACGCCGAAGGCGATCCTGCTGGCCACCGGCCGCGACTTCGCGGACGCGCTGGCAGGCGGCACGGCGGCGGCTCACCTCGACGGTGTGCTGCTGCTCACCGACGGCAAGGTGATGCCGAAGGCCACAGCGGGGTACCTGGCTCAGCACAGGACCAAGGCCGCCTACGCCCTGGGTGGGCCTGCCGCGGCCGCGGCTCCGAAGGCGACGAGGGTCGTCGGCACCGACCGTTACGACACGGCCGTTCGGGTCGCGAAGCGCTTCTTCAAGAACCCGGCGGGCGCGTCGGTGGCGGCGGGGACCCGGTTCGAGGACGCGCTGAGCGGTGGCGCGGATGCCGCGGCGCAGGGCTGGCCGTTGCTGCTCACCATGCCGGACCGGCTGCACGCGGCAACCGCGAAGTACGTGACCGAGACCAGGTCGATCGCGGCGGTGGACGTGTACGGCGGGCCGAAGGCGATCCACGAGCAGGTCGCGACTGCTCTCGGGGGCTGCCTGAAGAGGTGATCTGAGCCATCCCGGCCCGGGGCCGAGACCGTGCGACGTGCGCGGCCTCGGCTCCGGCGCGTTCCAGGAAATCGGAATACTTAGCAAGGCTAATGAGTTAGGCTAAGCATCATGTCGCCGACGATCGAACAGCTTGCCCGCACCGACGCAGGGCTCGCCGCTGCGCTGCGGGTCTCCGTGGCGCGGCTCACCCGACGGCTGCGCAGCGAGCGCGACCCGGAGAACGAGCTGAGCATCGGCCAGCTCTCGGTGCTCGGCGCGCTGTTCCGGGGTGGGGCCTGCTCGATCGGCGAGCTGGCCGCCCAGGAGCGGGTGCAGCCGCCGTCGATGACGCGCACCGTGAACTGCCTGGAGGACGCCGGTTACGTCCTGCGGCGGCCGCACGAGACCGACGGCCGCCAGGTGGTCATCGAGCTGGCCGACAAGGGACGAGCCACCCTCGACGCCGACCGCCGTCGCCGTGACGCGTGGCTCAACCAGCGGCTGCGCGAGCTCACCCCCGAAGAACGTTCCGTGCTGCGCAAGGCAGCCCCGATCCTCGAAAGGCTGGCCCATTCTTGAGCCCCACCTTCCGCGCGTTGTCGAACCCCAACTACCGGCTCTACGCGGCCGGTGGTGTGGTGTCGAACGTCGGCACCTGGATGCAGCGGGTGGCTCAGGACTGGCTCGTCCTCCAGCTGACCAACAACTCAGGCACGGCGCTCGGCATCACCACGGGCCTGCAGTTCCTGCCGATCCTGCTGCTCTCGCCGTACGCCGGTCTGGTCGCCGACCGGTTCCCCAAGCGTCGCCTGCTCCAGGTCACCCAGGCGATGATGGCCGCGCCCGCGCTGCTGCTCGGAGTCCTCGCGGTCACCGGCGTCGTCCAGACCTGGCACGTCTACCTGCTGGCGTTCCTGTTCGGCATCGGCACCGCGTTCGACGCCCCGGCCCGCCAGTCGTTCGTCAGCGAGATGGTCAGCAAGGAGGACCTGACCAACGCGGTCGGTCTGAACTCCGCCTCGTTCAACTTCGCCCGGATCATCGGGCCCGCGCTGGCCGGCTTCATGATCGCCTGGCTCGGCGGCGGCGCCGAGGCGACCGGGTGGGTGATCGCGATCAACGCGCTGTCGTACGGCGCCGTGGTGGTAGCCCTGCAGCGGATGCGGGTCGAGGACCTCGACACGCCTGAGCTCCAGGGACGTGAGAAGGGGATGATCCGCGACGGCATGCGCTACATCCGCAGCCGCCCGGACATCATGATGATCCTCGCGATCGTGTTCTTCGCCGGCACCTTCGGCCTGAACTTCCAGATGACCTCCGCGCTGATGGCCACCGAGGTCTACGGCAAGGGGGCGTCGGAGTACGGCATCCTCGGCACCACGATGGCGGTGGGCTCGCTGACGGGGGCGCTCCTGGCCGCTCGGCGCGGTGTGGTTCGCCACCGCCTGGTGATCCTGTCCGCCCTGGCGTTCGGCATCGCCGAGGTGATCTCCGGCCTGATGCCGTCCTACCTCACCTTCGCGCTGTGGACCCCGGTCATCGGGATCACCGCGCTGACCATGATCACCGCCGCGAACACCACGATCCAGATGACCGTGACCCCCGAGCTGCGCGGCCGGGTGATGGCGCTCTACATGATGATCTTCATGGGCGGCACCCCGCTCGGCTCGCCGATCGTCGGCTGGGTGGGCGAGGTGTTCGGTGCCAGGTGGACCCTGATCGGCGGCGGCGCGGTCACCGTGCTCGGCACGCTGTTCGCGGTCGCGGTGTTCAGCCGCAGCCAGGGCCTGCTCGACCCGGAGATCAACGACTACCGGCTTCCGCGGCTGCGCGCGCGCAGCGGTCGATAAACTCGGGCCCCATGAACCCCCGCTACCGCCGCATGGTGATCCCCGGTGCCCTGGTGGCGCTGATTCTCCTCGTGGTGGTCGCGGCCCTGGTGCGGGGCTGAGATGGCCGAGCCCCTGCTGCGGGTCCTCGCCCGGATGCGTTCGCTGATCCTCGACGACCGGACGCTCGTGCGCGCGGTGGCCTCCGGTCGCCAGAAGGGCCAGACGCCGCGTTGGCGCCGCGTCGAGATGAGGTACGTCGATCTCAAGGCCGGCCGGCACCTCCAGGTCACCGCCTACGACGACACCCAGGCGCACACGTCGAACCACGCCGTGGGCGACGACGCGAAGAACGCCCTCGACGACCTGCTCGACGAGCCGTTCGGGAACTGGCACGTGGACACCGTCACCGAGACCCACCAGGTCCGGGTCACCAAGAAGCTCGAGGCGATGGTGCACACCAGCCCCCGCAAGGTCGCGAGCGAGGACGGCGAGCCGGCCGAGCCGCAGCGCTCGCACGACCGGGCCAAGCCGCGGCTGCTGCCCGAGGACGACCCGGCGCTGGTCGCGGTGGGGATCTCCGACGAGAAGGGCCGGGTGAAGCCCAGCCGGCAGGCGAAGTACCGCCAGGTCGAGGAGTTCCTGCGCACCCTCGGCCCAGCCCTCGACGAGGCGATGTCCTCCGGCCGGCTGCGCACGCCCACGGCCCAGGAGCCGCTGGTGGTCGCGGACCTGGGCTGTGGCAACGCCTACCTGACGTTTGCGGCGCACAGCTACCTCACCCGGGTGCGGGGGCTGCCCGTGCGGATGGTCGGGGTGGACGTGAAGGAGCAGTCCTACCGGCACAGCACCGAGCTGGCCGAGGGCCTCGGCATCGCGGACACGATGACCTTCGTGCAGGGCGACATCGGGTCCGTGGCGCTCGACGAGCGGCCCGACGTCGTACTCGCGCTGCACGCCTGCGACACCGCCACCGACGATGCGCTGGCCCGTGCGGTGCTCTGGGAGGCCTCGCTCGTGCTGGCCGCCCCGTGCTGCCACCACGACATCGCCGCGCAGCTGCGCAGGGTGCCGACCCCGGCGCCGTACTCGCTGTTCACCCGCCACGGGATCCTCCGGGAGCGGTTCGCCGACACGCTCACCGACGCGCTGAGGGCGGGGATCCTGCGGTTGCTCGGCTACCGCGTGGACGTGATCGAGTTCGTGGAGAGCCAGCACACGCCGCGCAACACGCTGCTGCGGGCGGTTCGCACCGGAGCGGCGCCCGGACCGGCCGCGCGGGAGGAGTACGCCGAGCTGGTCCGGACCTGGAACGTCCACCCGCGCCTGGCCGAGCTGCTCGGGGAGCAGCTGGGGGCACGGACCAGTGAGCCGGCTCATTAGGTACGCCGCTGTCGGCGTCGTCGGCCTGCTCGCGATCGCCTCGATCGGCGGGACGGCCTCGCTGGCCCGCTTCGAGCCGGACGGCAACCCTGCCGTGCAGGCCGAGGTGGTCACCACGCTGACCGACGAGGCCGTCGAGGAGTCGTCGGGCCTGGTGGTCCGCGGGGACCTGCTGTTCACCGTCAACGACTCCGGCGACGGGCCCCATGTCTACGCCCTGGACCGGGCGACCGGCGCGGTCACCGACGTCTCGACCTACGACGACGAGGACCCCTTCGACGTCGAGGCGGTCGCCGCGGGACGGCGCGACGCGCTGTGGGTCGGCGACATCGGGGACAACCAGCGGGTGCGTGGCTCGATCCGCGTACACCGGTTCGTGCGGCCGCCCTCGGGCGGTGCCCGTGACGCCAGGCACTACGACCTGAGCTACCCCGACGGACCGCACGACGCAGAGGCGCTGCTCGTCCATCCGCGCACCGAGCGGGTCCTCGTGGTCACCAAGCGCCCGCTGATCGGCGGCGTGGTCTTCCGTGCCCCGCGAAGGCTCCGTGACGGCGGGATGCACCGGCTGGAGCGGGTGGCCGCGGTGCCGGGTTTCATCACCGACGGCGCATTCTTCCCGGACGGCCGGCACGTCGTGCTCCGCACCTACGGCACGGCAGCGGTCTACACCTACCCCGCCTTCCGACCCGTGGGCGAGGCGTTCGAGCTCCCCCTGCAGGACCAGGGGGAGGGGATCGCGGTGGGTGCGGACGGCCGGCTGTATTTGAGCTCGGAGGAGGTGCCCTCGGAGATCCTCGCGATGGAGCTGCCCGACCAGGTGGCCGCGGCGATGTCGCCGCCTGCTGCCGAGCCGGACGACACCGTGGCAGAGGACGACCCCGCCCCCGAGGCCGCAGGGTCTGCGGACGGGGACGGGGCCGACGAGCCGGACCGGCCGGGCCCGGGCCGACCGCGCGGCTACGTGCTCGCCGCGGTCGTCGGCACCGGCCTGGTCGCGCTCCTGGTCAGAGCTTCTCGACGACGTAGTCGACGCAGGCGGTGAGCGCCTCGACGTCGGCCGGGTCGATCGCGGGGTACATCGCGATCCGCAGCTGGTTGCGGCCGAGCTTGCGGTAGGGCTCGACGTCGACGATGCCGTTGGCCCGCAGGGTCTTGGCGACCGCTGCGGCGTCGATCGCCTCGTCGAAGTCGACGGTGCCGATCACCAGCGAGCGGTGCTCGGGGTTCTCGACGTACGGCGTGGTGTACGACGTACGCTCGGCCCAGCCGTAGAGCCGGTTCGAGCTGTCCGTCGTACGCCCGACCGCGAAGTCCAGGCCGCCCTGGCTGTTGAACCAGTCGAGCTGCTCGGCCATCAGGAACAGCGTCGCGATCGCCGGGGTGTTGTAGGTCTGGTTCTTCAGCGAGTTGTCGATCGCGGTCGGCAGGTCGAAGAACGCCGGGACCCAGCGGTCGGTCGCGGCGATCTCGGCGGCCCGGTCGAGTGCGGCCGGTGACATCACCGCGATCCAGAGGCCGCCGTCGGAGGCGAAGCACTTCTGGGGCGCGAAGTAGTAGGCGTCGACCTGCTCGATGTCGACCGGCAGGCCGCCGGCGCCCGAGGTGGCGTCGACCAGCACCAGCGCGCCCTCGTCGGCGCCCTGGACCCGCTTGACGGGGGCCATCACGGCGGTCGAGGTCTCGTTGTGCGCCCAGGCGTAGGCGTCCACGCCGGCCTCGGCCTTGGGCTCGGGGCGGCTGCCGGTGGCCGACTCGATGACCGTCGGGTCGGCGAGGAACGGAGCGGCCTTGGCGGCCTTCGCGAACTTCGAGGAGAACTCGCCGAAGGAGAGGTGCTGGCTCTTCTCGCGGATCAGGCCGAAGGTGGCGATGTCCCAGAACGCGGTGGCACCGCCGTTGCCGAGGACGACCTCGTAGCCCTCCGGGAGGCTGAACAGGTCCCGGACGCCCTCGCGCACGCGACCGACCAGGTTCTTCACCGGGGCCTGGCGGTGCGAGGTGCCGATCAGGGAGGTGCCCGTCGCGGCGAGCGCCTCGACGGCCTCGGTGCGGACCTTGGACGGGCCGGCGCCGAAGCGGCCGTCGGCGGGCTTGAGCGAGTCGGGGATGGTGATCGCGTCGGTCACGGAGAAACCTCGTATCGTCGAGTGGAGTGTGACCTGACCTCGTTGTCAGTGGAGCGCGCACGTGGTGCGGCGTCTCGGTGGCCCTATTGTGTCACCTCGCAGGCACCATCCACGAAACGGGGGAACGCCATGAGCAACCACACACCGGCTCCTGGGCAGGACGGCCCTGCCTCGGCCCGGGCGCGGCACCGCACCCTGTTCCGGGTGCTCGGGATCGTGTCCATGGGTATCGCGATCACCCTGATCGCGATCTCCTTCTACGACTTCTTCACCTTCGGCTCGGAGACGGCGGCCGAGACGAGCTCGGGGGCACCCTTCGACATCGGCGGGATGGACGAGGGCGTCGACGAGGGGCCCACCAAGATGTGGATGTTCTTCGTCGCGCTCCCGTTCTTCCTCGCCGGCGGCTTCCTGCTCAACCTCGGGTTCGCGGGAGCGCACGCGAAGTACATGGCCGGGGAGTACTCCTCGGCGATCCAGAGCGTCTCGCGCGACCTCGGCATGCGGTCAGAGGCCTCTGGCGCCGGTCCGTACTGCCGAAGCTGCGGCACGCAGAACGACGCCGATGCGCGCTTCTGCGACAGCTGCGGCGCGTCGATGGGGGCCTGACCGCCGGTGGAGCTGCGTCCGGTCAGGTTCACCCACCCCGACGCCGTCGCCCTGGTCGACCAGGTGCAGGCGGAGTACGTCATGCGCTACGGCGGACCGGACGAGACCCCGCTGGACCCGGCCATGTTCGACGCCCCGGCCGGTGCGTTCTTCGTCGGCTACCTGTCCGACGAGCCGGTGGCGATGGGCGGCTGGCGGTTCCGGTCCGACGTGTCAGCCTTCGACCGGGTGCCGGTCACCGAGATCAAGCGGATGTACGTCGCTCCGCGGGCACGTCGCCGGGGACTGGCCCGGCTGGTGCTCGACCATCTGGAGGGCACCGCACGCGACGTCGGCGCGGCCGTCATGGTGCTCGAGACCGGCATCGAGCAGCCCGAGGCGATCGCGCTGTACCTGTCCTCGGGCTACAGCCCCGTCGAGGGGTTCGGGCACTACAAGGACTCGCCGAAGTCGAGGTACTACGGCAAGCTCCTCTGACCCGCGGTCACGCGGAGGCCGGGGCCGAACGGCCACCCGGCATGGCCCGCTCGGGCCGGGCCGGGGTGGGAGAGACGGGTCACATCGGGGCGTTCGCGTCCATAACGGGCGCGGGATCGACGTACCGTCGAAGGGTGGGGGGAACGCCGGGCTCCCCGAAGTCCGCCCGGCATCACGACGTAGAGGTCCCGGACATGGAACTGCTTCTCCTCGGCGTGGCCGCGCTCGTCGCGCTCACGGCCCTTCTCGTGCACCGTCGGATCCAGGTGGTCGCCTGGGACCGCGAGCTCCGCAGCGCCTTCGGCGAGAGCGAGCGCCGCGAGATCTCCCGGCGGCGCGTGCTCTAGCAGCCGTCGCGTACGGTCACGACCAGGCCGGGCTCCAGCCCTCGACCTCCTCGGCCTTGCGTGGGCCGGGGCCGACGTACTTGGCCGACGGCCGGATCAGCCGGCCGGTGCGCTTCTGCTCGAGGATGTGCGCCGACCAGCCACCGGTGCGGGCGCAGGTGAACATCGAGGTGAACATGTTGCTCGGCACCTCGGCGAAGTCCAGGACGATCGCGGCCCAGAACTCCACGTTGGTCTCGAGCACGCGGTCCGGCCGGCGCTCGCGCAGCTCGGCGAGCGCGGCCTTCTCCAGCGCCTCGGCCACCTCGTAGCGGGGAGCGGCGAGCTCCTGGGCGGTGCGGCGCAGCACCCGGGCGCGGGGGTCCTCGGCGCGGTAGACCCGGTGGCCGAAGCCCATCAGCCGCTCGCCGTTGTCGAGCAGCTCCTTGACGTAGGCGCGGGCGTCGCCGCGCTCCTCGACGTCACGGATCATGCCGAGCACGCGGGAGGGCGCGCCACCGTGCAGGGGGCCGCTCATCGCGCCGATCGCTCCGGAGAACGCCGCGGCGACGTCGGCGCCGGTGGAGGTGATCACCCGCGCGGTGAAGGTGGAGGCGTTCATGCCGTGCTCGGCGGCGGAGCTCCAGTAGGCGTCGATCGCCTTGACGTGCTTGGGGTCGGCCTCGCCCTTCCAGCGGATCATGAACTTCTCCGCGAGGGTCTCGCCCTTGTCGACCTCGCGCTGCGAGACGACCGGCTTGTCGAGCCCGCGCGCCGCCTGGGCGGCGTACGACAGCACCATCACCGCGACGCGGCTGAGGTCCTCGCGGGCCTGCTCGTCGCTGATGTCGTAGGTCTGGCGCATCCCGAACGCGGGCGCCAGCATCGCGACGGCGGCCTGGACGTCGACGCGGATGTCGCCGGTGTGGATCGGGATGTTGTACGGCTCGGCAGGCGGCAGGCCGGGCTCGTACCTGCCGTCGATCAGCAGGCCCCAGACCTTCTCGAACGGCACCCGGCCGACGATGTCCTCGATGTCGACGCCGCGGTAGCGCAGCGCGGAGCCTTCCTTGTCGGGCTCGGCGATCTCGGTCTCGAACGCGACGACGCCCTCAAGGCCGTGCTGAACCTCGCTCATGGTGACTCCTTTGTCTGCAGGTGGCTCAGCGACGCATTCTGCACCTCCGGGTCCGGGCGCGTCACTTCGGGCGCTCTGTGCGGGGCACTAGATTCGCCTCGTGGACTCCCGAGAGCTCAGTGACCTGCGCCGCGAGTACGCCGGCGGCGGCCTCGACGAGGCCGACCTCGAGCCGGATCCGGTGGCGATGTTCCGCCGTTGGATGCAGGACGGGCTGCGTGCCGGGCTGTTCGAGCCGAACGCCTTCGTGCTCTCGACCGTGGACGCGGACGGTACGCCGAGCTCGCGGATCGTGCTGCTCAAGGGGCTCGACGAGCGGGGCTTCGTGTTCTTCACCAACTACGCCTCGCGCAAGGGGCGGGAGCTCGCCGCGAACCCTCGAGCGGCGGCGCTCTTCCCCTGGCACCAGCTCGAGCGGCAGGTGCGCGTCGAGGGCACCGTGTCGCGGCTGAGCGATGCCGAGAACGACGCCTACTTCGCCACCCGCCCGCGCGCCTCGCAGGTGGGTGCCTGGGCCTCGCCGCAGTCGCTGGTGGTCCCCGACCGGCTCACCCTGGACCGGGGGTACGACGAGCAGCTCACCCGGTTCGGCGAGGGCGACGTGCCGCGCCCGGAGCACTGGGGCGGCTACTGCGTCGCACCGCAGAGCGTGGAGTTCTGGCAGGGCCGGCTCGGCCGGATGCACGACCGGCTGCGCTACCGCCGTACCGGTGACGACACGTGGGCGATCGAGCGCCTGGCGCCGTAGCCACCCGGACAGCAGACGACCCGCAGGCGGTTGCGGCTCCTCAGGGATGAGGTCGCTCTCCGGGCGGACGTCCCGGAGCACCTGCGGGTCGGGTGACTGCTTGGTATTGCCAGCTGCTCACCGTCGTCGGGAAGCACAGTCGTGCTGGCCGGTGCGCTGCTAGCGAGCAGCCACCTCACGAGTCCGTAAAGAATTCACTTCTGGACCACCTCCCTTCTCGTGTGCGTCAAAAGTACGTCGCGTCCCAGGTGGCCACAAGCGGTTATCCGCGCCGCAGGGGACTTGGTTGCAGGCGACAACTAGTTCAGCTATAGTTGCCGTCGGCAACCATCACGGGCAGCCCTTCACGCCCGACAGACTTCACGAACCCCCGAGGACCAGAGCTCTTGACGCCACCCGTCTCCACCGCGAGCGCAGCCACGACACCGATGACCCACCGCGACGTCCTCAAGGCGCTCTCCGGCCTGCTCCTCGCGCTCTTCGTGGCGATGCTCTCCTCGACCGTGGTCGCCACCGCGCTGCCGCGGATCGTGGCCGACCTGGGCGGCACCGGTTCCGGTTACACCTGGGTGGTGGTGGCGACCCTGCTGACGATGACCGCGACCACGCCGCTGTGGGGCAAGCTCGCCGACCTCTACAGCAAGAAGCTGCTCGTGCAGACCGCGCTGCTGGTCTACCTCGCGGGATCGGTGGTCGCCGGGCTGACGCCGAGCATGGAGGTGCTGATCGGCGCCCGTGCGGTGCAGGGGATCGGCATGGGTGGCCTGACCGCGCTGGTCCAGGTGGTGATCGCGACGATCGTCACCCCGCGGGAGCGGGGCCGCTACTTCGGCTACCTCGGCGCGGTCTTCGCCGTGGCCACGGTCAGCGGACCGCTGATCGGTGGCCTCATCGTCGACACGCCCTGGCTCGGCTGGCGGTGGGCCTTCTTCGTCGGTGTCCCGTTCGCGGCAGTGGCCTTCGCGGTGCTCCAGAAGACCCTGCACCTCCCCAGCCAGCGGCGCGCGGTCTCCATCGACTTCCTCGGTGCGCTGCTGATCTCGGCAGGCGTCTCGGTGCTGCTGATCTGGGTGTCGCTGGCGGGTACGAGCTTCGCCTGGGCCTCGGTGGAGACCACCGTCCTGGTCTCGGCCGGCGTCGCGCTTCTGGTCGCCTTCGTCTACGCAGAGACCAAGGTCGCCGACCCGATCATCCCGCTGCGGCTGTTCCGCGACCGCACGACCAGCCTCGCGGTGTTCGCCTCGGTGATGGTCGGGGTGTCGATGTTCGGCTCGACGGTGTTCCTGACCCAGTACTTCCAGATCGCCCGCGGGATGTCGCCGACGGCCGCCGGTCTGATGACGCTCTGCATGGTCGGCGGCACCCTGGTCTCCAGCATCGTCAGCGGCCGGCTGATCGCCCGCACCGGAGTCTGGAAGCGCTACATCGTCGGCGGGGCCGTGCTGCTGCTCGCCGGCCTCGGGCTGCTCGGCCTCATCGACGACGCGATCAGCCTGGTCGAGGTCGGGGCGTTCATGGCGGTGCTCGGCATCGGCATGGGTGCGGTGAACCAGAACCTGGTCCTCGTCGTCCAGAACAACGCCGCGCAGGCCGACATGGGCGCGGCCAGCTCGCTGGCGGCGTTCTTCCGGACCATGGGCGGCTCGATCGGCGTCTCCGCGCTCGGTGCAGCCCTCAGCCACCAGGTGGTGGCCGGGGTGACCCGGGGGATGGGCCGGCTCGGCGTGCCGGTCGCCGGCAGCGGCGACAGCGCGGCCGCCGTGCCCGACATGACCACCCTCGAGGGACCGGTCCGGCAGGTGTTCGAGACCGCGTACGCCGACGCTACGGGACACATCTTCTGGCTGGCCGCTCCGTTCGCGCTGCTCGCCCTGGTCGCGGTGATCCTGATCCCCGAGGCCCCGCTGCGTACGACGATCGAGCGGGCCGACGAGCTGGAGCAGCGTCGTGAGACCCGGCAGCCTGCCGGCGTCCTCGCCGAGCCGGCCTGAGACGCTGGCTGCCATGACCCCCTCGCCGGAGGCCGCCAGGTCCGAGTCGCTGCTGCGCATCGAGCGCGAGCTCGGGTCGCTGATCCACCGGGTGCGCCGCCGTACGGTGCGCAACGCCGCAGCGGTCCACCCCGACCTGCTGCCGGCCGCCTTCCCGGTGCTGATGTTCGTCGTCGACCACGACGGGGTGCGCGCCGCGGACGTGGTCGACCACTTCGGTGTCGACAAGGGTTCGGTGAGCCGGCACGTCGTCCACCTGCAGGAGCTCGGTCTGGTGAGCCGGGCCTGCGACCCCGAGGACCGGCGGGCGCAGACCATCGTCGCCACCGGCGAGGGCCGGGCCCGGGTTGCGGCGGCCCGCGCCGCGCGGCGCGAGGAGATCGCCGGCCAGCTCAGCGACTGGACCGCCGCCGACCTCGGGGCCCTGGCCGACGCGCTGGCGCGCTACAACGCCGCGCTCACCACGAACGAGCCGTCCCAGCCCTGACGTCCGGTCAGGCGGGGCGGAACCAGGCGGCGGCGTCGGGCGGGAGCTGCCCGTCGACCAGCGGCGCGCTGGAGAGCACCAGCTCGCCGGCCTCGACCGGGACCGGGGCGGCCTCGGTGCCGCAGTTGAGCGCGCAGACCAGCCCGCCGCCGCGGACGAACGCCAGCGTGTCCGGGGCGCTGTCGAGCAGCGTCACCTCGTCGGGCAGGTCGTCGGTGACCTCGCGCCGGGTGCGCAGGGCCAGCTTGTAGAAGCTCAGCGTCGAGTCCGGGTCGCCCTCCTGTGCGGCGGCCGTCACCGCTGCCCACGACGCCGGCTGCGGCAGCCACGGCTGGCCCTCGCCGGGACCGAACCCGAACGGCGGCTCGTCGCCGGACCACGGGATGGGCACCCGGCAGCCGTCGCGGCCGACGCCGCCGCCGCGCAGCCAGGTGGGGTCCTCCCGGTCCTCGGGGGCGACCTCGACCTCCTCCAGGCCGAGCTCCTCGCCCTGGTAGATGTAGGCGCCGCCGGGTAGCGCGAGCATCGTCAGCAGCGCAGCCTTGGCGCGGGAGAGTCCCTCGGCCCCGCCGCCGTACCTCGTCACGTGCCGCACCACGTCGTGGTTGGACAGCACCCAGGTGGCCGCGGCGCCGGCGAGGCCCACGGCGTGCAGGCTCTCCTCGACCACCCCGCGGAACGCCTTCGCCGACCAGGGCGCCTGCAGCCAGTGGAAGTTGAACGCCTGCTGCAGCTCGTCGGGCCGGATGTAGCGGGCCATCGACTCGGGCGTGTCGGTCCACGCCTCGGCCACGGCCATCCGGTCGCCGTCGTACTCGTCGAGGATCTGCCGCCACCGCCGGTAGACGTCGTGCACCTGCGGCTGGTCCCACATCGGGAACGTCTCGCCGGGCTGGAGGTCGGCCATCTCCTCCGGTGTGTAGAGGCCGTGCGCCACGTCGATCCGGAAGCCGTCGACGCCGCGGTCGAGCCAGAACCGCAGGATCGACTCGAACTCCGCGCCGACCGCCGGGTTCCACCAGTTCAGGTCGGGCTGGGTGACGTCGAACATGTGGAGGTACCACTGCCCGTCGGCGACCCGGGTCCAGGCAGGTCCGCCGAAGACCGACTTCCAGTTGTTGGGCGGCTCCGCGCCGTCGGCGCCCTTGCCGTCGCGGAAGACGTAGAGGTCGCGCTCGGGGCTGCCCGGAGCGGCACGCAGCGCCTGCTGGAACCACTCGTGCTCGATCGAGGTGTGGTTGGGCACCAGGTCGACGATCACTCGCAGGCCGAGCTCGTGGGCGCGGGCCAGCATCGAGTCGAAGTCGTCGAGCGAGCCGAACAGCCGGTCGACGTCGCGGTAGTCGGCGACGTCGTAGCCGTGGTCGTTCTGCGGGGACGTGTAGAACGGCGTGATCCACACCGAGTCGACGCCCAGCCCGGCCAGGTAGGGCAGCCGCTGCTTGATCCCGGTCATGTCCCCGATGCCGTCGCCGTCGGAGTCGGCGAAGCTGCGGATGTAGATCTGGTAGCACACGGAGTGCTTCCACCAGGGGCTGGTCGCGGGCGTCTCGGATCGGATTTGCACGTTCCAATCCCAGGGCAGCAAGCGGGTTCTGTCAAACCGGGGGGTACGGCGGTCGGCCCGCCGTGACGGGTCAGCCGAAGGCGGCCGGGTCGATCTCGATCCACACGTGCCGGGCCCGGGCGACGATCCGCCCGTCGGAGTCGTACATGGTCGAGGCCGTGAACGTCTTGCGCCCCGAGGACGACAGCTCGGCGCCGACCACGACGTGCGGCTCGCCGACGACGGGCAGCGCGTCGACGTGCGCTGCGATCCGGCCCAGCACCATCGGGCGGCCCTCGAGGTCGGTGGCCCAGCCGCCCACGCAGTCCAGCGCCGCCCACGCGGTGGCGAGGCCGACCCGCTGGACGCCGACGTCGAGCAGGTCCGAGGCGACCGCGAGGCCGGCGTGCGGGGTCCACGTCGCGGCGACCCGGCCGTCGCCGACCGGCCCGGGGAAGATCCGGAGGCCGTCGCCCTCCTCCCGGTCCACCCCGCACACGAAGCAGCGCGGGAACGGGTGCGAGCGGAAGCCGGGATAGCCGGCCGACGCCTCGACGGCCTGGGCGGGGGAGACCTGCTCCACCGCGGTGAGCTCCTCGTCGGTGCACCGCGCCTCGGCCACCAGCTCGTCACCGGCGAGCAGCCGGGCGGCTCCGGCGTCCGGGTGCGCGACGGTCAGCGCGGTGTCCAGCGGCGGTGGCTTGCGCAGGGTCACCTCGACCACCGTGCACGCGGGGTCGCCGTCGGCGCGGCTCGCGAGGCGCTCGGCGAGCAGGCCGGCGGTGTAGCCGCCGTTGCCCGAGCTCGTCGGGCCGCAGAACCGGGCCGGGATCTCCAGGGCGCTGTCAGTGGCGGGCATCGTGCATCAGCTCTTCATCCGCTCCAGTCGGGCGAGCGCCTCCCGGCGCTCCTCGGCGTGGTCGACGAGCGGCGGCGGGTACCCGTCGGGTGGGCCACCGGGCCGCTTCCACGGCTCATGAATGTACGCCGTCTCGACGTCGGCGAGCTCGGGGACCCACCGGCGGACGTAGTCGCCGCGCGGGTCGAGCCGCCGGCCCTGCGTGGTCGGGTTGAACACCCGGAAGTACGGCGCCGCGTCGGTGCCGCTGCCGGCGACCCACTGCCATCCGTGCTGGTTCGAGGCGAGGTCGGCGTCGACCAGACAGGTGCATGAAGTGCCGGGCGCCGTGCTGCCACTCCAGGTGCAGGTCCTTGACCAGGAAGCTGGCCACGATCATCCGCACCCGGTTGTGCATCCACCCGGTTGCGCGGAGCTGGCGCATCCCGGCGTCCACGACCGGGTAGCCGGTGCGTCCCTCCTGCCAGGCGGCGAAGTCGTCGGCGGGCTCGTCGTACTCCATCGCCTTGAGCTGCGGGCGAAGGTAGTCGCGGGCGCTGTCGGGGCGGCGGTGCAGGACGTCTGCGTAGAACTCGCGCCAGGCCAGCTCGTTGCGGTACGCCGTGGCGCCGGGGCCCGGGCGGGCGGCGAGGTCGGCGAGCAGGGTGCGTGGATGGACCTCGCCCCACTTCAGGTGCACCGACATCCGCGACGTGCCGTCGAGGTCGGGACGGTCACGGTCCTCGTCGTACGCCTCGACGTCGTCGAGGAACGCGCGCCACCGCCGGAGTGCGGCTGTCTCGCCGGCCGGCGGCAGGGTCATCCCGTCCGGCGCAGGCGCTTCGGGGATGCCGTCGGAGGATGCGACGACCCAGGGCTGGTCCGCGGCCGGCGGCTCGGCCGGGGCCCGCCACCCGTGCTCGGCCCACGCCTTCGCGAACGGCGTGAACACCTGGTAACCGGCGCCGCTGCCGTTGCGCACCCGGCCCGGTGCCACGGCGTACGGCGACCCGGTCGCCCGCAGCTCGACGCCGGTCGCGGCGAGCGCGGCGCCGACCGCCTTGTCGCGCTGCCGGCCATAAGGGCCGAAGTCCGCGGCGACGTGCACGCTCGCGGCCCCGACCTCCGCCGCGCCGCGCGGCACCTCGACCGCCGGGTCGCCGTGGCGTACGACGAGCCGCCCGCCGGTGCACTCGTCGAGCGCCACCAGGGACCGCGCCAGGTACGCCCGGCGGGCCGGGCCGGCGGGGCCCCACAGGCGCGGGTCGACGACGAAGAGCAGCAGCACCTCGGGGGCCGCGTCGCAGGCCGCGAGCAGGGCCGGGTTGTCGGCCAGGCGGAGGTCGCGCCGGAACCACATCACGGCGGGAGCAGGGGGTGCGTTCATGGATGGGCCACAATATGCGGGTGAGCGACCTGATCGACACCACCGAGATGTACCTCCGCACGATCTTCGAGCTGCAGGAGGAGGGCATCGTGCCCCTGCGCGCGCGGATCGCCGAGCGGCTCCACCAGAGCGGCCCGACGGTCAGCCAGACCGTGGCCCGGATGGAGCGCGACGGGTTGCTCACCGTCGAGGGCGACCGGCACCTCCAGCTCACCGACGAGGGGCACCGGATCGCCACCCGGGTCATGCGCAAGCACCGGCTCGCCGAACGGCTGCTCACCGACGTGATCGGTCTGGACTGGGAGCTCGTGCACGCCGAGGCGTGCCGCTGGGAGCACGTGATGTCGGAGACCGTGGAGCGGCGCCTGATCGAGCTGCTCGACCACCCCACCGAGTCGCCCTACGGCAACCCGATCCCCGGCCTCGAGGAGCTCGGCGAGGACACCCATCGCGAGGAGTTCCGCGACGGCGTCGAGCCGCTCGCCGACGTCGTCCGGCCCGGGGCCGAGGTGCGGGTGATGGTCCGCCGGATCAGCGAGCCGCTCCAGCTCGACGAGGCGCTGATGACCGCGCTGCGCCGGGTCGGCGCGCTGCCCGACAAGGTGGTCACCGTGGCGGCCGGGGCCGAGGGCGTGCTGGTCGGCAGCGGCGGGGAGACCGCCGAGATCGACCGCGCCGCTGCGGCGCACGTGTTCGTCCGCAGGCTCTGACCCTCGTCCGGCGCGAGCACGACTCGCCGGTGCGGACCTGCCCGTCTCGTTATCGGGTCGTTCTGGTTGGATGGGACGCATGATGCGGGAGGGAAGGCAGGTCGACGTCGTCGGCCTGACCAAGATGTTCGGCCACCTCAAGGCCGTGGACGACCTGACGTTCTCGGTGCGTCCGGGACTGGTCACCGGGTTCCTCGGCCCCAACGGGTCGGGCAAGACCACCACGCTGCGCTGCCTGCTCGGGCTGCTGAACCCCACGTCGGGCACGACGACGATCGGCGGGGTTCCCTACCGCGAGCTCGACGACCCGATCGGCACGGTCGGCGCCGCGCTGGAGGCCTCGAGCTTCCACCCCGGGCGCTCGGCGAAGGCGCACCTGGAGGTGATGGCGATCGGGGCCGGCAAGGACCCGGCCCGTGCCATGGACATGCTCGCCCAGGTCGGTCTCGCCGAGGTGGCCGGCAAGCGCGTGGGCGGTTTCAGCCTGGGCATGCGGCAGCGGCTCGGCCTCGCGGCGGCGCTGCTCGGTGACCCGGAGGTGCTGATCCTCGACGAGCCGGCCAACGGCCTGGACCCGGCCGGCATCGCCTGGCTGCGACAGTTCCTGCGCGCGCTCGCCGCTGAGGGACGCACGGTGCTGGTCTCCTCCCACGTGCTCAGCGAGGTCCAGCAGACCGTCGACGAGGTCGTCGTGCTCTCCCGGGGCCGTCTGGTCCGGCAGGGCACGCTCGCCGACCTCGACAGCGGACCGCGCGAGGTGCTGGTCCGCACGCCCAGCCCCGAGCAGCTGCGTGACGCGCTCGCGGACGGGCCGATGACCGTGGTCGGCACCGACGACGAGGGCCGCCTGCGGGTGGCCGGCGGCACCACGCAGCAGGTGGGCCACGCGGCGTTCACCGCCGGCGTGGAGCTGCACGAGCTGGTCGCCGAGGCCAGCCATCTGGAGCGGGTGTTCCTGGAGCTGACCGAGGGAGGCCACGCATGACCGCGCTGGTGCGAGCCGAGTTCAAGAAGATCGCCTCCACCCGGCTGTGGTGGGGCCTGCTGATCGGGGCGCTGGTCTTCGTCGCCCTCCAGTCCGGCGTCACCGCCGGGTTCTCCGGCATGGACGCCGGTGCCGGGCAGACCATGCCCGGGCCGGAGACGCCCGAGGCGATCCGGTCGATCTACCCGCTGGGGATGTTCACCGGCACCTACATGTTCGCGCTCGTGCTCGGCATCACCGGGATGACCGGCGAGTACCGCTACCAGACGATCACCTCGACCTTCCTGGTCTCCCCGCGCCGGGCCCGGATCGTGGGCGCGAAGATCCTCGCCCACGCCGTGATGGGCGTGGTCTACGCGATCGCCGGGCTGATCGTGGCCTTCGTCGTCGGCGGGGTGGTGCTGGCGATCCGCGGCTACGGTCTCGGTCTCGGCGCCGACCGGCTCTGGCCGACGGTGGCCCTGTCGGTGGTCGCGATCGCGGTGTGGACGGTGGTCGGCCTCGGCGTCGGCACGCTGATCCGCAGCCAGATCGTCGCGATCGTGGTCGGCATCCTGTTCACGTTCCTGATCGAGCCGCTGGTCACGGTCGTGGCCTCGGCGACCGACACCGACTGGATCGCGAAGTGGCTGCCGAGCAACGCCTCGTCGGCGCTGATGTCGCCCGGTGACACGATGCTGGACTACCTCGACTGGTGGGCCGGTGGGCTCGTGCTGCTCGGCTACGGGCTGGTGCTGGCCGGGATCGGGGTCTGGCTCTCGGTGCGTCGCGACGTCTCCTGACCCGCCAGCGCGGTCAGGAAGCCCGCGCAGCCGGAGTCGACCTTGTACGTCGCCAGCTCGTCGCCGCGGGTCGGTCCCCGGTTGACGATCACCACGGGGATGCCGAGCTTGTGGGCGTGCCGGGCGAACCGGAAGCCCGACAGCACGGTGAGCGAGGACCCCGCCACGAGCAGGGCGTCGGCCGCCTCGACGGCGTCGTAGCAGCGCTGCACGCGCGGCTTGGGGACGTTCTCGCCGAAGAACACCACGTCCGGCTTGAGCACCCCGCCGCAGCGCAGGCACGCCGGGACGACGAAGCCGTCGGTGTCGTCGAGCTCGACGTCCCCGTCGGGGCGCATCGCCAGGTGGGCGTGGTGCTCGGCGTACCCGGGGTTCACCGCGGCCATCCGCTCCTGCAGCGACGCACGGCTGCTCTGCTCGCCGCAGGCCAGGCAGACGACGTCGGCGATCCGACCGTGCAGCGCCAGCGCGCGGCTCCCGGCCCGCTCGTGCAGCCCATCGACGTTCTGGGTGATGAGCAGCGGCACCCGGCCGGCGGCCTCGAGCCGAGCGAGGGCGTGGTGGGAGGGGTTGGGCTCGGCGTGGCGCATCCGGCCCCAGCCGAGGAAGGAGCGTGCCCAGTAGCGCTGTTGGGCACGGGGGCCGGAGACGAACTCCGCGTAGGTCATCGGCCGGCGGACCGGGGCGCCGGGCCCGCGGTAGTCGGGGATGCCGGAGTCGGTGCTCACCCCGGCGCCGGTCAGCACGGTGAACCGGCGGGAGGCGAGGAGTTCGAGCGCGGCCTGCACCACGCCAGCGTACGTGGACGATCCGGACAGGATCGGTCTGGACCTCGCACCGATTCGGCAACTCCGGGGTCGGACACGAGGATTCGCGCCTACCCTGGTGCCTCATGTGATCCGAATGGGTGCCGGTGTCGGCAGCAGCCCTCGTCACCGGGGTGATGGCGCTCGTCCTCGCCCAGATGCTGAACCCTGGCGGCAACGAGAACTCGCCGTCCGCGCAGCTCCTCGTCGCGGCGGAGTACCCGGGTCGCTGGCTGGCGATGAGCATCCTCTTCTTCGGCGCCGCCGCCGCGATCGTGCTCGGCACTCCGTCGATCCTCATGCTGTTCCAGGACAAGCGGGGTCGCGGCCTCGGCGTCCTCGGCGTGGTGGCACTCGCGATCGGCTGCGTGGGTGTCGGCGGACTCGCCGCGCTGATGCTGATGTTCCGTGCCCTCGCGATCAAGGCGCTGGAGCAGGGCCAGGCCTCGGCGACGGAGATGGAGCTGGTCACCTCGGCCCTGGACGAGAGCGGTCTGCAGATCTCGCTGATGGTCTGGGTCTACGGGTTCCTGCTCGGCGTGCTCCTGATCGCGCTCGGCCTGCTGCGGTCCGGCCGCACGCCGGCGTGGGTGCCGGGGCTGCTCTTGGCCTTCCTCGCGATGCAGGTCGTGCTGCCGTTCCTGGGTGGCGGCACCGACGCCCGGGTTGCCTCGGCGCTGGGCCTGATCCTGCTCGCCGGCGGGTTCACCGGGATCGCGACGAACGCCACCTCCCCGCAGAGCCCGGTGCGGATCACCCAGACCCTCGCCGGTCGGTGATCCCGAGCGCTGCCGCGGTCAGGGCTCGACCAACGGCACGAAGGTGTACCACCCGGCCCGGCTGATCTCCGGCTCGCCGTCGGTGCGCCGTACGACGGTCATCCGGCCGCCGACCGGGACCACCATCAGGCCGCCCACCTCGAGCTGGGAGACCAGCTCGACGGGCAGGGTGGTCGCCTGCGCCGAGACCAGGATCCGGTCGTAGGGCGCCCGTTCGGGCAGGCCGAGGACGCCCGCCCGGGCCTGCTCGATGCTGGTCCACGCCATGTCGTAGCGGCGCAGGTTGGCGCGCCCCCACTCGGTCAGCTCGGGCACGACCTCCACGCCGACCACCTCGCCCGCGGGACCGACGAGGTCGCCGAGCAGTGCGGTGGTCCAGCCGGAGCCACAGCCGACGTCGAGGACGCGGTGGCCGGGCTGGACGTCGAGCAGCTCGAGCATGTCGCGCACGGTGCTGGGCTGGCTGTTGGTCTGGCCGTGGCCGATCGGGAGCGCGGCGTTCTCTCCGGCGAACCCGTGCTGCTCGGGCGGCAGGAAGTCGACGCGCCGGACGCGCTCGAAGGCGCCCCGCAGCCGGTCCGCGTCGGTCATGGCCGTGCGGCCCTCAGGCGTAGCGTGCGGCGGCGCGCTCCCGCGCCTTGGCGGCCTCGACCTCGCGGTTCTTCGGCGCGGCCGAGGTGGTCAGGCCGGCCAGCAGACGTTCGGTGGCCTCGGTGACCTCGCGGACGGCACGGTCGAAGGCGGCCTGGTTGGCCTGGGACGGGCGGGTGCTGCCGCTGACCTTGCGGACGTACTGCAGGGCTGCGGCCTGCATCTCCTCGGCGGTCGCGGGCGGCTCGAAGTTGTGCAGGGTGCGGATGTTGCGGCACATGCTGCCGAGCCTACGACTCGGTGTGGCGGGGCGCACCTTGTCGCAAACCGGGGCAAGCCGCCAGAGTGGGGGCTCATGAGCCCCCACGACGCGAGCCGCCCCTACGACATCGTCCTCTTCGGCGCGACCGGGTTCACCGGTGGCCTCACCGCGGAGTACCTCGCCCACAACGCCCCCGACAGCTGCCGCTGGGCACTCGCCGGCCGCAACCGGACGAGGCTGGAAGAGGTCCGCGCGGCGCTCACCGCGATCAACCCCGCCCTCGGGGAGATGCCGCTGCTGCATGCCGACGTCACCGACCCCGGGTCACTCAAGGAGGTGGCCCAGGCTGCGCGGGTGGTCATCACGACCGTGGGTCCCTACCTGGAGCACGGCGAGCCGCTGGTCGCCGCGTGCGCGGAGGCGGGCACGGACTACGTCGACCTGACCGGCGAGCCGGAGTTCGTCGACCGGATGTACCTCGGCTACCACGAGCAGGCGCAGCAGACCGGAGCGCGGATCGTGCACGCGTGCGGCTTCGACTCGATCCCGCACGACCTCGGGGCGTGGTTCACGGTGCAGCTGCTGCCGCAGGGAGTGCCGGTGAAGCTGCGCGGGATGCTGCGCGCGGGCGGGCGGCTCTCGGGTGGCACCTTCGCCTCGGCGATGACCGCCTTCTCGCGGGCCCGGCAGATGAAGCAGGCCGCGGCCGAGCGTCGTCGCGTCGAGCCGCGACCGGAGGGACGCCGGGTGCGGGCGACGGCCCGGCCGCCGCACCGCGACCCGGAGACCGGCTGGTGGCTCGTGCCGCTCCCGACGATCGACCCGCTGGTGGTGAAGCGGTCCGCGGCGGCGCTCGAGCGCTACGGCCCGGACTTCGAGTACGCCCACTACGCGGCGGTGAAGCACCTCCCGGTCGTCGTCGGCGGGGTCGTCGGCGTCGGCGCGCTGGCCGCGGCCGCGCAGGTGCCGCCGGTCCGCGACTTCCTGATCAAGAAGGTCCCGCAGGGACAGGGGCCCAGCGAGGAGCGGCGGGCACAGTCCTGGTTCGCGATGCGCTTCGTCGGTGAGGCCCGCGGGCACCGGGTCGTGACCGAGGTGTCCGGCGGGGACCCCGGCTACGGCGAGACCGCGAAGATGCTCGCCGAGTCCGCGCTGTGCCTGGCTTTCGACGACAACCCGCCGGTCGCGGGCAACGTGACCACCGCAACGGCCATGGGCGCCCACCTCGTCGACCGCCTGGTCGCCGCGGGCATCAGGTTCGAGGTGCTCGAGAACAGCTAGCCCGGGCACTGGGAAAAATCCGGCGAAAACCTGCGCCCGCTTCGGGGGTTACCTACCGTGGGAATCGGGGTAGGGAGCCGGGGTGATGGCACAGTGAGTCCGACGTGGGGGCGTCGCGTCAAGGGTCCTCTGGGGATCCTGGGCGTGCTCCTGCTCGCCCCGATGATCTCCACCTCCGCCGGCCCGGTCGGCTCAGCGCCGGCCGCCTCCCGTGACGCGGCCGCGCCGGAGCCGGGCCGCATCGTCTACAGCCTGGCGAGCCGCGCGGGGGCCCGGTCGGCGATCATCGACCAGATCGACTCCGAGACGCTGCTGCAGGAGATCGAGGACGTCGGTTCCGACGACCGCTCGACCAAGGGCATGCGTGCCTGGACGGTCAGCGAGCTGGCCAACCACGACCTTCCGCTCGCGGCCAAGCGGGCCTACCAGCGGGCGGCCGCAGCCATGAGACGCACCGATCCTGGCTGCGAGCTCCCGTGGACGCTGCTGGCCGGCATCGGCCGTGTGGAGTCCGACCACGGCAGGTACGGCGGCTCGCAGCTGAGCACCGACGGGGTGAGCCGGCCGCAGATCATCGGGGTACGCCTCGACGGCACCGGCCCGGTCGCCGCGATCCGCGACACCGACGGCGGGCGGATCGACCGGGACAAGGCCTGGGACCGTGCCGTGGGGCCGATGCAGTTCATCCCGTCGACCTGGGCGAACGCCGCCCGTGACGGCGACGGCGACGGGCGGATGTCCCCGCACGACATCGACGATGCTGCGGCAGCGGCTGCGTCGTACCTCTGCGCCGGGTCGGGCAGCCTGCGGGACCCGGCGACCCAGGCCGCGGCGATCTTCAGCTACAACCAGGACGACTACTACGTGGCGTTGGTCCAGGCGTTCGAGGTCGGCTACCGCACCGGTGTGTTCGAGCTGCCCCCGCCGCCGCCCACCGAGGAGGAGCTGGAGCAGCGCAGGGAGCGGCGTGCGGCCAAGCTCGCGGCGAGGCGTGCGGCCGCTCGTGAGGAGCGGCGCGAGGAGCGACAGGCAGCGGTGCTCGCGGCGCGTCGCGAGGTGCGCGAGGAGCGGCGGGCCGCGAAGGACCGGTCGTCCACTCCCGCGCCCGGCGAGTCGCCCAGCAAGTCGCCCAGCAAGTCGGCCGAGCCCTCGCCGACACCTCGGCCGAGCCCTGAGGCGTCACCGACCCCGACCGAGCAGCCCAAGGACGGTCCGCGCGAGGCCCAAGGCAGGTTCACCGAGTGCGACGGCGGCTACTGTCTCGCCGGCAAGCTGCTCGATCTCGGGGCCGTGGCGCAGCTCGACAAGAAGGCCAACGGCGACTACGACCGCGACGGCGCCGTCGAGAGCAACGGCGACGAGGTCGCGGGGATGCTCGGCCGCAACGTGACCATGGTGGTGGAGGAGATGCCCGACGGCCGGCTCGGGATCCACAGCATCAACGGCCACTCGGTGGCGTGAGGCTGGGCTGAGACCCGGGCTCGGGGGTACACAGGTCAGGTGGGACGGATCCGGATCGGCATCTCCGGGTGGAACTACGCCGGCTGGCGCGGCGACTTCTACCCCAAGGGGCTCGTGCAGCGGCTCGAGCTCGCCTACGCCGCTGAACGGATGACGTCGATCGAGGTCAACGGCTCGTTCTACTCCCTGCAGCGCCCGACCAGCTATGCGGCATGGCGCGCACAGACCCCGGACGACTTCGTGTTCGCGGTCAAGGGCGGGCGGTTCATCACCCACATGAAGAAGCTCGCCGGGGTGGAGACCGCGCTCGCGAACTTCTTCGCCTCCGGCGTGCTGGCGCTCGGCCCCAAGCTCGGTCCGGTGCTGTGGCAGCTGCCGCCGAACCTCGGGTACGACGAGGCGCGGCTCGCTGCCTTCTTCGACCTGCTGCCGCGGACGACGGCGGCGGCGGCCGAGCTGGCCAAGGGCCACGACGCGAAGGTCCCCGACGACCGTGCCCTGACCGTCGCCGAGGAGGACCGGCCGATGCGCCACGCGTTGGAGGTCCGGCACAGCAGCTTCGCGGTGCCCGAGGCGGTCGAGCTGCTGCGCGCGCACGACATCGCGTTCGTCGTCGCCGACACCGCCGGCCGGTGGCCGCTCGTCGAGGAGGTCACCAGCGACCACATGTACGTCCGGCTCCACGGCGACACCGAGCTCTACACCAGCGGGTACACCTCCGAGGCCCTCGACCGCTGGGCGGAGAAGGTGTGCCGGTGGGCCGAGCAGGGCCAGGACGTGTACGTCTACTTCGACAACGACGCCAAGGGCTACGCGCCGCACGATGCGCTCGGGCTCATCGAGCGGGTCGGGGAGCGGGTGCCGGCACCGTAGGCTCGCCGGTGTGAAGCTCTTCCGTGGGGCCCTGCCCTCGCACGATGTCGTCGTTGCTCGGGTCGTCGCTTCTCAGGTCATCGCTTCGGGGGCCGCCGTTGGCGGCGCGGCCGCCGCTGGAGTCGCCGCTGGCGGGGGCGCCGCGCAGGCGCTGGAGATGGCGCTCGCTCAGGCGATGATGCGGCGTGTCAGCCGTGGCGACGCCGGTGAGACGCTGCGGGTGTACCAGCCCTCGGGAGCGGCAGTCGCCTTCGGCCGGCGCGACGTGCGCCTTCGGGGCTTCGACGCCGCCGTGGCCGCCGTACGACGGGCAGGGTTCGAGCCCTGCGTGCGCGCGCCCGGTGGACGCGCGGTGGCGTACACGTCGCAGGCGCTGGTCGTCGACCACGTCAGCCCCGACCCGGAGTGGCCCTCGGGACTGGAGGCCAGGTTCGGCGAGTTCGGTGAGCTCTGGACCGGTGTCCTCAGCGGCCTCGGGATCGACTCGCGCGTGGGCGAGGTGCCGGGGGAGTACTGTCCCGGCTCGCACAGCATCAACGCCCGTGGCAGGGTGAAGCTGGTCGGGACCGCGCAACGGATGGTGCGCGGGGCGTGGCTGTTCAGTGCGGTGCTGGTGGTAGACGGGGCCGCCGAGCTGCGGCCCGTGCTGCGCGATGTGTACGGCGCGCTGGAACTGCCGTTCGACGACGGTTCCGTCGGGTCGGTTTCCGAGGAAGTGGCCGGGGTCGCGGTGTCCGACGTCGAGGAGGCGCTGCTCTCGGCGTACGACTCCCGCTACGGGCTGACCCCCGATGAGCTCTCCCCGGAGCTGGTCGAGGAGGCTCGGGCGCTGCTGCCCGACCACGTGGTCTGACAGGCGTCCTACTCTCGCTCTGAGCATGCTCCTTCCCAGGCAGACGGTGCTGTGTCAGGACGGGTCGCGCGGCCGCGGCGGTGATAGTCCGCTCAGCAGATCCCGGACCGCTTCGGGCTGGAGGTTCTCCGTACCGATCCGGTCCAAGGAGACCCACTCCGGGGAGTAGTGGTTCTGGTCCGACTGGACGAGGGCCTCTGGACCGCCGACCGTCATGGGGCCCGCTTCGACCGACACCAGGAAGTAGTGCGCAGTCCGGCCCTGGTGTGTGATCGTCCAGAGGTGCCGGTCCGCGACGCCACGGAGGCCGGTCTCCTCCCGGAGCTCGCGGATCACGGCGTCGCCGGGCTCCTCGCCCGGCTCGACACCGCCGCCGGGAAGCACGCAGTAGTCCTCCCCATGATTGTGGCGGCGTACGACGAGAAGGCTGTCGTCATCGAGGACAACGGCGACTGCACGGTCCGCCAGGTCGGCCACAGCCACGGACTGTAGCTGCTGATGGAGGGCGCCGGGGAGCGAACGTATCGGGAAGGAGCCGGAGGCCCGATGGCTCCAACCGGGCGGCTCAGACGGCGTGGAGGAGTTCGAGGAGGTGGCGTTCCATGTGGCTGGCTTGTGCGGGGTCGGGGGTGGTGTAGAGCCTGATGGTGGGGGGTTGGGGGGTGTAGTGGGGTGGCTGGCTGGGTTTTGGGGTGTGGGGGTGGTTGCCGGGGCCGCGGAGTTGGCGGGTGCCGGTGTGGTCGACGAGGTAGATGCTGCCGTCGGGGTGCGACCCAGAGGTAGATGCCGGGGATGGGTTGGTGTGTCGCGCGTCAGACTTCGTGGCAGAGGAGTTAGTTGATCCTCTGAGCATGGAAGCGAGACAAGAGCACGATGGGTAGACCACCTGTGATCCCGGCGGAGAAGAAGCTGCGGATCGTGTTGAGCGT
>JBMOMG010000051.1:0-42767 GCA_049323155.1 Actinomycetota bacterium
TCTGGTCAGCTGGACCCCGGAGGGGTTCATCGGTCAGATGTTCGCCACGATGAAGCCGTACGTCGCTCCGCCGCCCCCGGGAGCGCAGCCGCCTCCGTTGTGGGGCAAGGAGGACCACGTTTTGGGACTGTTCGGCGACCGGGTGGTCGACGTACGGACCGAGCGGCGCACCGTCCGCGTCGACCGGTTCGCCACGCCCGAGGAGTTCCGGGACTTCTTCAAGGCCAACTACAGCGGCCCGGTCGGGCTGGTCGGCCAGTCCCGGGCAGTCGGACCTGACATGACCACCCGCGGTAGGCGGCGATGGTCGGCCCGGCACGGCGCCACGGGCTCGGGCCCGGCAGCCCGGTGATGGACTGGGAGTACCTGCTGCGCTCGACCAGGACCTGGTCGAGCTGGGGGTCAGGGCCGCTTGCGGGCGGTGAACACCCTGGGGCCGGCGATGAGTTCTCGGGACCATCGCGAACATCACCATGTCACTCGACGGCTTCGTCACCGGCCCCGACGACCGACCCGGCCAGGGTCTCGGCCTCGGCGGCGAACGGCTGCACTACTGGGTCTTCGGCGGCCCGTGGACCTATGACGGCGAGCACGACTTCGGCGCCATGTCCGGCGAGGACAAGGTCTTCTACGACGCGCTGGTCGCGCGGGTCGGCTCGGCCGTGGTCGGCCGCGGGATGTACGACGCAGCGGGTGCCTGGGGTGGGCAGAACCCCTTCCCCGGCACGCTGGTCGTGCTCACCCACCGCACCGACGATCCGCACGACGAGAGCTTCCTGTTCGTCGACGACTTCACCGAGGCACTCCGCCAGGCGCGTAAAGCGGCCGGGGGCAAGGCGGTGAGCATCGGCGGTGGAGCCGACGTGATCAGGCAGGGGCTCGCCGCCGGCGCGGTGGACGAGCTGTGCCTGTCCATCGCACCGGTGGTCCTCGGGGCTGGCAAGCCGCTCTTCGTCGGCGGGCCGGCGCTCGATCTCGAGCCGCTCGAGGTCCACCAGTCACGGTGGGCGACACACGTGCACTACGCCGTCGCTCGCTGAGTCGCCGGCTGAGGCGCCGGCAGCCGCGGCTCAGAAGGACGGCGGGCCGTACCTCAACGGCCGCTGTCCGACCGGAGCAGCACCGCGACCAAGGCGAACAGGCCGGCCACGGCAGAGAGCGCCAGCGTGCCGGCCTCGACGTCCGACCAGCTCGTCACGTAGTTGACCGCGGCCAGCAGCAGGAACGCAGCGCTCACCACCACTGCGGCTCGTCGCAGGTTCTCTTTCACACGGCACCTCCAGGTGGTGTGCACCAGCATGCTCCCTCGGCAGATGACCGCGGAGCGGTTTCGTCGGCTTGCCGCGTGGTGCTGACAACCGAGCGGGCGCGTAGGACTATGGCGTCGGAGCGGAGGTCATCGTGATGGGCGAACTTTCCCGACTGGGCCGCGGTCCGTCGGTTGCACTGCTCGGCGCCGCGGCATGGGGGCTCGGGCTCGTGGTCGCGGGTTTCAAGGTGCCCGTCTACCAGTCCGAGAGCGTCCCCTCCTCGGGTGAGCTGACGCAGAGCGCGGAGGCCATGGCGGCCGTGAACGGGCCAGGCATCCTGGTCGTCCTGGCCGTTCCCGCCCTCATCACCCTCCTCCTCGGGTCCGCCCTGCTGCTTCGCGCTCGGCCCGGAGCTCTGCCGGTTGCCTGGGCGCTCACTGCACTGCTGGCCGTCTTCAACCTGCTGGGGATGCTGACGATCGGCATCTTCGTGGTGCCCGTCACGGCAGCCCTCGTCGTGGCCTGCGTCCTGTCCTCAGGCTCGGGGGCTGACATCGCCGCCGCCTCTTGACGGGCGTGCTGGGCGCCGTCAGGCGCGCTGCCGACAAACCTTGCGAGTGACCGGCCGCCCTCTCTCAATCCCATCAGCCGATCCAGGCGCGTGACGGGCCCGAAGAACAACCTCTCCTGGGCCGTACCGCGCAGGCCATTCGGCCCTGACCCGGGACTTGGGGCGTTTCGGGTCGGCACCCGGCGAGCTCATCGGCTGGTCGAGTGACGGTACTGCCAGTTCGCCAACGGCACGAAGAGCACCAGGATGGCGGCCGACCAGATCAACGTGTAGAGCTCCGGGTTCGCCAGCGCCCAGGACGGCTCCGCCTGCGCTGGAGCGAGCGGGTTGAGGTTGCCGAACAGCTCGCGGGCGGACTGGGTCGCGGTGGAGACCGGGTTCCACTCCGCGAGCGTGCCCAGCGGCTCGGGCAGCGTCCGCAACGGCACGAAGGTGTTCGCGATGAAGGTCAGCGGGAAGATCACGATGAACGAGGCGTTGTTGACCACCTCCGGGCTCGGCACCAGCATCCCGATCCACGCCATGATCCAGGAGATGGCGTAGGCGAACACCAGCAGGAGCAGGTAGCCGAGTGCCGCCTCACCCACCGAGGTGCGGATCCGCCAGCCGACCAGCAGCCCGGTCAGGCTCATCACGACCAGCACCAGCACGTTGTTCACGACGTCGGGGGCGGTGCGCCCGGCCAGCACCGCACCCGGTGACATCGGCAGCGACCGGAACCGGTCGACGATGCCCTCCTTGATGTCGGTGGCCAGACCTGCACCGGTGATCGTGGCGCCGAACACGACCGTCTGCGCGAAGATGCCGGCGATCAGGAACTCTCGGTACGCCGCGCCTCCGGCCTGCGCACCGATCGCACCGCCGAAGACGTAGGCGAACAGCAGCACGAACATGATCGGCGACAGGGTGGTGAACACCACCAGGTCCGGCACTCGCTTGATCTTGATCAGGTTCCGCTGGGCGACAACCAGTCCGTCGGAGACGGCATGAGGCAGTCTCATCGGCCCTGCACCTCCTGCTCTTGCGCTCCGGCCGGCCCCGTCCCGTCGGTGTGGGCGGTGTGACCGGTCAGCGCGAGGAAGACGTCGTCCAGTGTCGGCCGGCGCAGCCCTACGTCGGCGACCCCGATGTTCTCGCCGTCGAGGCGACGCAAGGCCTCGATGAGCACGGGCGAACCCCCGCTGACCGGCATCACCAGCGACCGTCGGTGCGCGTCGACGGTGACCTCACCAACGCCGAGCGGCCGGACGAGCTGCACCGCACGTGGGAGGGTTGCCGGATCCTCGATGACGATCTCCAGACGTTCCCCACCGACCTGGTCCTTCAGCTGGTCTGCGGTGCCCTCGGCGATCACCTTGCCCTGGTCGATCACCACGATGCTGTCGGCGAGCAGGTCGGCTTCGTCGAGGTACTGGGTGGTGAGGAGCAGGGACGTGCCGCCGGCGACCAGGTTCTTGATGACGTCCCACATGTCCGTCCGGCTGCGTGGATCGAGGCCGTTGGTGGGCTCGTCGAGGAAGAGCACCGGGGGGTCGGCCACCAGCGCGCCGGCGAGGTCCAGCCTGCGTCGCATGCCGCCGGAGTATCCGCGGGCGATCCGGTCGCCGGCGTCGTCGAGCCGGAACTGCTCCAGCAGCTCGCGAGCCCGCTGCTGACTACGTCGTCGGCCGAGGTGGTAGAGACGGCCGACCATGGCAAGGTTCTCGAAGCCGGTGAGGTACTCGTCGACGGCGGCGTACTGCCCCGAGACCCCGATCTTGCGGCGCACCTGGTCCGGCTGAGTCGCCACGTCGAGGCCTGCGACCTGCGCCCGCCCGGCATCCGGACTGACCAGGGTGGTCAGGATCTTCACCGCCGTCGTCTTGCCGGCCCCGTTGGGTCCGAGTACGCCGAGCACAGTGCCTTGCGGCACCCGGAGATCGAGGCCGTCGAGGGCCCTCACGTCCTTGTAGTGCTTCACCAGCCCGTCGGCGATCACTGCGTCGGTCACCTGAAGCACCTTTCCCACGCCGACACCCCTGATCCCGCGGGTCTCGAACGACGTCGAGGCAGCGCCGAGAGCCGCTCCCGAAGTCTCACACGCCGGTCTGCACAATCGCCATGGCGCAAAGGGGCCGTTCCTGCGCCTTCGCGGTGCCCCGCGGAAGGCAACCTGTATTGACCGCCTGCAGGACTGGAAGCGTGCCAACATGCGTTCTGAGCGCTGAGAGAAGGGGCCGGCGACCGTGCGATTCGTGCCTCGACACCAGGGTCGCGCCGCGGGATGGTGTACGGAATGACAAGGGAGCCGGCTGCGCGAGTCACGCTGATGTACGAGGGATGGCAGGTCTGTGATGGCCAATACGGGCCTGTCCGGGTGGGCGAGGACTTCGTCGCTTCGGTCGAGTTCGTCCAACGGTCGCCCCTACGGGCTGCCGAGCCGGGGGCTGAACCGCATCTCGCGCACGTCTCCGCCAACCGGTACGTCGCCACCGCCAGAGTGCTGGACACCACCGACGCGGTCGTCCTCGACCTCGGGTCCATCCGGACGCTCCGGTGGGTTCGCCCCGGCGAGAGCGCAGGCGACTTCACAGTTGGTACGACGGTCGCACTCGAGCTGAGCCTGAACCTGAACGCCTGGGACGACACGCCGTGGACGAACAGGGCGGCCGAGTTGTACGGAACCGATCACACGTGGCATGTCCACCGCATCGTCCGTAGGACCACTGAGCAGGATGACGCCGAGGACATCGTCGAGGCCTCCATGGAGGCCGTCGACAGCGCCAGGCAGTACTGCCTCCTGGACTGCTCGGTCGTCGAACAGTCCTGATAGATCCCGTGCAGGCATGCCCTGTGTCCCCGCCTACGTCCCCCCCGGACGCCTTCGTGACAGAGCCCCACCCGGCGTGGCTAGTGTGAGCCCGCAACACCACAGGCATTAGGGGAACGATGGCGCGTCACGGCATCCAGTACACGTCGCGTGGTCGCGACGGTTACGAGGTCACGCTCACCACCGAGCAAGGGTCGCTGCTCAGGGTCGCAGGCACTCGCGATGCCGGCGCGCCCGAGGTGGCCGGGGACATCGCACTTCGTGACAACCCGGCGCTGGTCTCGCTGCTCTGGAAGGTGGCGACCCATGAGTGGCAGTTTCGCCGCTCCCGGAGCGACGAGGTGCGCGCGAGCCACCGCAAGCAGGTCGACCGCGCAACCTTGCAGGTCAACGTCATCGCTCGGATGGTCGACCAGCTGCGTGACGAAGACGGCGCCACCGTCACCGGCTGGTGCTCGGCGTGCTTCGAGAGGACGACTCACGTAGCGGTCAGGGGCTTCTCTCGCCCTTTGCGTACCTACCTCTGCGCCTCCTGCGGCTCCCCTACCACTCGATGCGCAGCCGCTCGTTGCACCAACATGGCGAACCGACCGGCCCGAGCGGCGGCCGCGCCGGCGTACTGCGCTGAGCATCGTCATGAGGTTCCTTCTTTCGAGAGGCTCGGGCAGCATCTCGGGAAGATCGACGACTACGCCGAATGGCTCAGCTTCGACAAGAAGAACCTCGCCCGGGCGACGCGTGTCGCCTCGGTCGTGACGCTGGGCGGCCTGGTCGTGGCCCCCATGGCCGCCGCCGCTGCCCCCATGATCGGCGGAGCCCTCGGAGCGGCGACAGGGCTCACCGGCGCTGCCGCGACCAGTCATGGTCTGGCCCTGCTCGGCGGCGGCTCGATCGCCGCTGGGGGGCTGGGCATGGCGGGCGGCACCACGGTGGTGACCGCCATGGGCGCGGGCCTCGGCGGACTGCTGGGCGGGCTCACCACCGCGAACTACGTGCGCAGCGATCCCTCCTTCAGGATCGAGAAGCTGCGGGAGGGTCGTGCGCCCGCCGTACTCGTTGCCAACGGGTTCCTCACCGAAGGAACCGAGGGGTGGGGCGGGTGGCGCGCCATCGTGGATGCGCGCTACCCCGACAACGCGGTCTACCGCATCCACTGGGGAGCCAAGGAGCTGAAGTCCCTCGCCGTCCTGGCGGGTGGGGCACTGAGCAAGCAGGCAGCGAAGCAGGCAGTCCTCCGTCTGGCCAAGCGGGCGAGCAAGAAGACCGCGGCAGGCGTCCCCTTCCTGGGACCCTTGATGGTCGGCACCGGCCTCGTGGCGAACCCGTGGCACGTCGCCAAGAACCGCGCCAACATGACAGGCGCCATCCTCGCCGATCTCATCGCCAGGACGGACGACCAGCGCTTCGTCCTGGTCGGGCACAGCCTCGGCGCTCGGGTGATGGCGACCGCAGCGCAGACTCTGGGGACCCGCCAGGGCGCCCCGAAGGTGGAGTCGATCCATCTCCTGGGGGCGGCAGTCGCCGCCGGGGGCGACCTGCGCACACTCGCCGATGCGGTCCACGAGCGAGTGCACAACTACCACTCACGAAACGACGCCGTCCTCAAGTTCCTGTATCGGCTCGCCCAGGGCGGCGGCGAGGCCGCGGGCGTCGCCGGCTTCACGACCACACGCCCCAAGATCAAGAACCACGACGTCACGAAGAGGGTCGACAACCACTCCAGGTACGTCGACGCGGTGACGCTGGCAAGGTCGGATACGAGCCGTCAGGAACGGAACTCGTAGGACGTCTCGATCTCCGGGTCGATGCTGGAGATCAGGCTGTCGTAGAAGACCCTCGCCTGGTCCTGGAGGAGCTCCTCGTTCTCGGCGAGGTACGTCGTCCGCGCGTCGTCGTCGAGGATCTCGTTGACCATCTCGACCTTGTCGATCTCCGGCGTGGCCCAGCTCAGGATGCCGCCGTCCTCCACAGCCACCCTGAAGGTCGGCTCGCCGTACCCGATGAAGCTGAAGTCCGGGACGCTCACCAGGTAGGCCTTCTCACCGGTCCTGGTCACCGTCACCGCGGCGCCGTCGATACCCAGCTTCGCGTCGAAGTCGTACTGCAGGAACACCGTCTGCCCGGTCCCCGGGATGCTCTTTCCGAAGACCTCCGCGCTCTGCTTCTCGTCCTTGATGCCCTGGACGGCCAGGCTCAGCAGGGACACCTCCTGGGTGCGCTCCACCGCGCGGATCACCTGAGAGTCGCTGCTCTCCGACGCGATCCCGAGCGGGGAGAGCCACCCCTGGCCCTTCACGACGGTGAACGCACCGATCGCGAGGAGGAAGGCGAGACCCAGGGACAGGATGCCTGCGACCGGACGGGGCAAGCGTGGTGACATGGAAATGGTGGCTTTCTGTTGCGTGCTTACCTGGATGGCGGAGCGGCGATCTCCCCCAAGAGTGTCAGGAGTCCGGCCCGGTCGAGTCAATCTGCTCCAGTCGGCACCGAGTCGCTGGAGCCGTCACCGCCCACGCCAGCTCGGACCGGACCAAGCACTGAGGACGTCTCTCGGGCGGGACAGTCCTAGGCTGACCCCGGCACGACGACGACCCGCGAGGTGAGCGATGGACCACGACACGATCGAGGCGCTGCGTGAGCAGCACCCGGCGTGGCGGCTCCTGCGCGCCGGCAACGCTCCGCTGGTGCTGTCCTTCCTCGGTCGGCACTTCGTCGAGGAGAACAACGGCGCGACCGCGGCATCTGCTCTGGTCTCCCAGCTCGACGAAGAGCTCTACGCCCTCGACCCCGGGCGCGGCCGCGCCGACGGCTCCGGGGAGCGCCGCTACCCGAAGAGCCCACAGGAGTACCTCGACGACTGGTCGGCCGATGCGACCGGCTGGCTGCGGCGCTTCTACCCGCCGGGGTCGGACGAGGTCCACTACGACGCGACGCCTTCGTTCGAGAAGGCCTACGCCTGGCTCGCCACACTGCAGACCCGGTCGTTCGTCGGCACTGAGTCCCGGCTACAGACCGTGGTCGACCTGCTACGTCAGATCGTCCACGGCGCCGAGACCGACCCGGATGCGCGGCTGACCGAGCTGCGACGCCGACGCGCCGCGATCGACCAGCAGATCGCGGCAGTCGAGGCCGGTGAGGTCGACGTGCTCGACCCCACCGCACTGCGCGAGCGCTATCACCAGTTCGCCGCGACCGCCCGCGAGCTGCTCGCTGACTTCCGCCAGGTCGAGGAGAACTTCCGCAGCCTGGACCGCTCCGCCCGGGAGCGGATCGCCTCCTGGGAGGGTGGGAAAGGGGAGCTGCTGGCGGACCTCGTGGACAGCCGCAGCAGCATCACCGGCACCGACCAGGGCCGGAGCTTCCAGGCGTTCTACGACTTCCTGCTCTCGGAGTCCCGGCAGGACGAGCTGACGGATCTGCTCGCCCGAGTGCAGCGGGTCGCGGGGCTCGAGACCGAGCAAAGGCTGCGCACGATCCACCACGACTGGTCCGACGCCGCAGAGCGCACCCAGGGAACGGTGCGGCAGATCTCCGAGCAGCTGCGTCGCTTCCTCGACGACCAGGTGTGGCTGGAGAACCGTCGCGTCCTCGACCTGGTGAGGACCATCGAGGCCACGGCCCTGGCTTGTCGGCACGAGCCCCCGACACTCGGCCTCGAGGTCGACGAGCCCGGCATCGAGGTGGCGCTGCCGTTCGAGCGGCCGCTGTACGACGCTCAGCCGACCACCAGCGTGGACAGTCTGCTCGCGCCCGACGACAGGTCGGAGGTCGACATCGCAGCGCTGTTCGAGCAGAGCCACGTCGACCTCGCCCGCCTGGCCACGAACATCCGTACGGTCGTACCGCCGCGCGGCACCGCGCTGCTGCGTGACATCGTCGACCTCTACCCGCTGGAGCAGGGAGCCGCCGAGCTGGTCTCCTATCTCGCTCTGACCGACGACGACCTCACCGTGGAGATGGACGAGACCGAGGAGATGCTGGTCGACTACCCCGACCCGTCCGACCCCGCCGTCGTACGCCGAGTGCGGCTGCCCAAGGTGACGGTGACCCGGCGGTGAGGACACCGGACGAGCAGGCCACCGCGACGGCGATCATCAAGCTGATGCGCGGGGTGGTCTATCGCGAGAGTGACGAGGACAGCTGGCTCGCGCTCGCGCGACACGAGGGTGCCGTCCGCGACCACTTCGCCACCATCGGCGTCGAGGTCGTGGTCGACGACGCCGAGGGCTACGCGTTCCTGCGCAGCAAGGAGGAGCACGACGACACCGACCCGCTCCCCCGGCTGGTGAAGCGACGCAGCCTGACCTACCACGTCAGCCTGCTGCTGGTGCTGCTGCGCAAGCGGCTGGTGGAGTTCGAGACCGCCGGCGGCGAGGGCAAGCTGGTGCTGAGCCGCGACCAGATCGTCGACCTGCTGCGGCTGTTCCTGGCCGACTCCACCAACGAGGCGCGCGTGGTCGACAGCGTCGACACCACCATCCGCAAGGCCGCTGACCTCGGCTTCCTGCGTCAGCTGCGGGGTCAGTCCGACCACTGGGAGGTACGCCGGATCCTCAAGGCCTACGTGGACGCCCAGACCATGTCGGACTTCGCCGGCAAGCTCGCCGACTACGCCGGCCGCCGGACGGACGGCACCGATGACTGACGCACTGTTCTCCTCCGTGGAGCTGGACACCCCGTCCCGCGCGGGCTTCAGGCTGCACCAGATCGAGGTATTCAACTGGGGCACCTTCGACAAGCGCGTGTGGCGACTGTCCCTGGGCGGCGAGACCGCTCTGCTCACCGGCGACATCGGCAGCGGCAAGTCCACCCTGGTCGACGCGGTCACCACCTTGCTGCTCCCGGCGCACCGAATCTCCTACAACAAGGCTGCCGGCGCGGACACCAAGGAACGCACCCTCCGCAGCTACGTGGAAGGCCACTACAAGTCCGAGCGGATCGAGGCCACCGGCGCCTCGCGTCCGATCGGGCTGCGTGACCATCGCAGCTACTCGGTGATCCTCGGCGTCTTTGTCAACGAGGGCTACGACGAGACCGTCACCCTCGCGCAGGTGTTCCACCAGAAGGACAAGGCCGGGCAACCTGACCGGTTCTTCGTGGTCTCCGACAAGGCGTTGTCGGTGGAGGCCGACTTCACCTCCTTCGGGTCCGACCTGCTCGACCTACGCAAACGACTGCGCGCCGGCGGCGCGGAGATCCACAACGTCTTCCCCGACTACGCTCGCTCGGTACGACGCCGGCTGGGCATCGCGTCGGAGCAGGCGATGGAGCTGTTCCACCAAACGGTGTCGATGAAGTCGGTCGGCAACCTCAACGAGTTCGTCCGCAACCACATGCTCGAGCCGGTCGACGTGACCGACCGGGTGCGCGGCATCGTCGGCCACTTCGAGGACCTCACCAAGTCCCACGAGGCGGTCAAGCGCGCCCGCGACCAGCTGGAGGTGCTCGAACCGCTCGTGGCCACCGCCGACCGGTACGACGCCGCGCTCGCCCGGCGCACCGAACTGGAACGGCAGCGCGACGCGACCCGGGCGTTCTTCGCGGACCTGCGCACACGGCTGCTGGACGACGAGCTCGCGGCGATCTCGTCCGAGCTCGCCGGTCTGATCGCGCAGGCCGAGGAGCTGGCCGGCGCGCGCGCCGACGCGGCCCGCGAACGCGAGGGGCTGATCAGCGCCCGGGCCCGTGCCGGCGGCGACCGGGTCGGCCAGCTGCAGCAGCAGGCCGAGGCAGCCCGGTCGGAGGCGGTCCAGCGGCGCGGCAGACGGGTCGACTTCGACCGGCGGGTCGAGCAGGCGGGTCTGCGTACGGTGGCCGACGCCGACGGGTTCGCCGCAGTGCTGCGGCAGGTCGCAACCCTCGACGAGACGGTCACCGAGACCCGCACCCTCCTCGACGAGCGGTTCGTCGAGTTGCGGGGCCGTCAACGCGAACTCGAGTTGCAGAGCAGCCAGGTCCGCGACGAGCTCACCAGCCTGGCCGGACGCACCAGCAACCTCCCGATGAGCCAGCTCGACGTTCGCGCCCAGCTGTGCGCCGAGCTGGGCCTGGATGAGGGGCAGCTACCGTTCGCCGGCGAGCTGGTCGACGTCGACGAGGAGCACGCCGAGTGGCGGGGAGCGGCCGAGCGCGTCCTGCGCGGGTTCGCGCTGTCCCTGCTCGTTCCTGACGAGCACTATGCCGCCGTCGCACACTGGGTCGACGGTCGCCGGCTCACCCACCGCCGCGCCGACGGCAGCACGGCCGGCAGCAGGCTGGTCTACGAGCGGGTCCCCGCCCGCCGGGTGTCGCTGCAGGTGAGCGACATCGGCTCGCGTCGGGTGCTGGCCGACTGCCTACAGGTCAAGGACGGCCCGCTGGCCGACCACGTCCGCAGCCAGCTCGTCCGCCGCGCCGACCACCTCTGCGCGGACACGCTGGAGGAGTTCCGGACGGCTGGGCGGGCGGTCACCCGACAGGGCCAGGTGCGGTCCGGCGACCGGCACGAGAAGGACGACCGGTCTCGGGTCGACGACCCCCGCACCTGGGTGCTGGGCTGGGTCAACGAGCGCAAGGTCGCCGCTCTCACCGAACAGCTGCAAACGCTGCAGACCGAGTTCCTCGCCGTGCAGAGTCAGGGCGAGGAGCTGGCCACCGAACGCCAGACGCTGGACCGGCGGGCGCAGGCTCTGGCCGGACTGGCGGCATACACCTCGTGGACGGACCTGGACTGGCAGGAGGCCGAGCAGCGGTCCGTCGAAGCCGATGCCGAACGGGAGCGGCTGGTCGCCGGGTCGTCGGAGCTGGCCGAGATCGAACAGCGACTGGGCGTCAACGAGGAGCGGTCACAACAGCTCGAGGCGCGGCTCGGCGAGCTCACCCGTCACACCGCCCGCCTGGAGGAACGGATCTCCCGCGGCGAGCGGGAACGAGCCGAGGCGCAGCAGTTCCTCGACGGCCTCGCCGCCGACGACGCCGAGGCGGCGCGCGCGGCGTACCCGTCCCTCACCGAGCGGCTCGGCCGCGACCTGCCACAACACTCTGAGCAGTGCGCGTCGGCGGAGGCCGGGCTGACCACCGACCTGCAGGCCGCCGTCGAGAAGGTCGGCCGGGAGCTGGGCGGCTACGTCACCAGCCTGGTGCAGGAGATGAACAAGATGCTGTCCTCCTGGCCCGAGCTGCGCAGCGAGATGGACGCGGCGGTGGAGACCCGTGCGGACTTCCGCGCGATGCGGGACCGGATCGCGCAGGACGACCTGCCCCGGTTCGAGGCGGACTTCAAGGAGCAGCTCAACACCAACACGATCCGCGAGCTGGCCCAGTTCCACAGCTGGCTGAACCGGCAGGCCGACGAGATCCAGGTGCGCATCGACCGGATCAACGAGGCGATGGGGGCGATCGACTACAACCCCGGCCGCTACATCCGGCTGGAGAAGGAGCGCACCGTCAACCAGGAGGTGCAGGCCTTCCGCAAGGAGCTGCGCGACGCGACCACCGACGCGATCGGCAGCGACGACGACCAGTACTCCGAGCGCCGGTTCCTGGAGGTGCAGCGGATCATCCAGCGGTTCCGGGGCCGCGAGGGACATGCCGACAGCGACAAGGCGTGGACCCGCCGGGTGACCGACGTGCGCAACTGGTTCACGTTCTCGGCCTCCGAGCGCGACCGGGTCACCGACGAGGAGTGGGAGCACTACCGCGACTCCGACGGCAAGTCTGGCGGGCAGAAGGAGAAGCTCGCCTACACGATCCTGGCCGCGTCCTTGGCCTACCAGTTCGGGTTGGAGTGGGGTGCGCAGCGCTCCCGGGACTTCCGGTTCGCGGTGATCGACGAGGCGTTCGGTCGCGGTTCGGACCTGTCGACCCGCTATGCACTGGAGCTGTTCGCCAAGCTGGGCCTGCAGCTGCTGATCGTGACTCCGCTGCAGAAGGTGCACGTGATCGAGCCCTACGTCCGGGCGATCGGCTTCGTGGACAACCCCGACGGTGCCAGCTCGCGGCTGCAGACGCTGACGGTGGAGGAGCTGCACGAGCTGCGCGCCGGACACGCCGGTCCCGGGTCGGCGCGCGGATGACCTGGTCGACTTCGGCGGACGTCCGCACGAAGGTGCAGCGGCGGTGGGACGACGGCACCCTGCTGCGCGCGTACGCCGCGGGCGAGCCTGGCCCGCGCATCGAGGTGCCCCTGCGCCGGCCAGGTCCGCGGGAGCTCGGTGAACGGCTCGGTGAGGTGCAGGAGTGGGCGCGGGAGCTGGAGCAGGGCTCGCGGGATGGCGCGCGTTTCCGGTTGGAGCACGCCGAGATCGGCGGCCGCCTGGTCGGGCGCAACCGGCTGCCGAGCCGGGCAGTGGTGGAGACCTACGCCCAGGCCTGGGCGCTGTTGGGCGTCGCGCGGCAGGTCACGGTGTACGACGAGGTGCTCGGCGTCGTCGCGGCCGAGCCGGTGGTCCGCGCCTGGGTCGGCGCGCGTCCCCTCGAGGCCTTGGGCTTGCACGGCGAGTGGGCACGCCTGCTGGCGGCGTACCGATGGCTCGACGAGCACCGCGGCTCCGGCCGCTACCTGCGGGAGATCAGCGCACCGGGCGTGGACACCAAGTACGCCGAGCGGCACCGGTCCGTCCTCGCCCAGCTTCTCGACGTGCCGGGGTCGGCCGCCGGGTTCCTCGACGGGCTCGGGCTGCGGGCCAAGCCAAACCTCGTCCGGCTGCGTCCGCACGCTTCGCTCGGGTTGCCCGCTCCGCTGACCGAGGTCGCCGTGCGGCACGACGAGTTGCACTCACTCGCATTGCCGGCGAAGCGGGCGGTGATCGTGGAGAACGAGATCACCTACCTCAGCGTGCCGGTGCCGCCGGACGGGCTCGTCCTGTGGGGCAGGGGCTTCGATGTCGACCGGGCCGGCTCGTTGCCCTGGCTGCGGGACGCGCAGATCACCTACTGGGGCGACCTGGACACGCACGGTTTTGCCATCCTCGACCGGCTGCGCGCCTGGCTGCCGCAGACCCGGTCGGTGCTGATGGACCTGGCGACGCTGCTCGAGCACCGGGAGCGTTGGGGTCAGGAGGAGCGGCCCACCTCGGCGCGCCTGACCCGGCTCACCTCCGAGGAGGCCGACGTGTACGCCGTACTTGTGGAGGACCGCCTCGGGCAGCGGGTGCGGCTGGAGCAGGAGCGGATCGACTGGGCCTGGGCGGCGCCGCGCCTCGGTGTGGACTGCTAGACGACACCTACTCACCGCTCCCTCGTGAGGCACCTGGTCCCCGGCCCGGCGCCCCGTGGGGATGCCCGGTCGGAAGATCAGAGTTCAGACGGGGGCGAGAACGTCCAGCCCCAGGATCTGCGCAGACTCTGCGAGCCGTGCGTCGTACGTGACGACCCCGTCCACGCCGATCCGGATGGCGGCTGCCAGGTGTAGCGCGTCCAGCGACCGCAGCTGTGCGCCTGGAAGAAGCCCCGCCTCGCGAAACAGGGACGGCGGGACGTCGTAGAGGCCCACGCCGTCGAGCAGGTCGGAGACGTGCTGTTGGGTCAGCACATCGACACGCTGGGCGACGCGACGCAACTCGGTCTCCAGCAGCCAGCACGCGACCAGCTCTGGCGCCTCGTCGTCGAGAGTTCTCGCCAAAGCGGCGGACTCCGGCTCTTCCACGATCAGCTTCAGCGCCGCCGACGTGTCGAGATACCAGAGGCTCACCGCTCTCCTCGCAGGTCGTCCAGGATCTCGCTGGTCGGTGTGCTGATGCGCACGCGGGGTCGGTCGGCGTACACGGGACGCTTCTTCGCGGGACGGTCACAGCGCAGGTCGCCGGCGCTCACCGGCCCGAGCCGGGCCACGGGGACACCGTGCCGAGTGACCGTGTAGGTCTCGCCGCGCTGTACGCCACGCATGATCTCGGCGTTGTCGTTGCGGAGCTCGCGCTGGCTGATGATCTTCATCTGACCACTGTAGCGCTGCGTAGCGCACCTCCCACTCACTCAGACATCAGGGGGTAGGTGGCGGGAACCCTCAGCGCGTCGCAGAACTCCTCGCCTTCCCCAGTGAGCGCACGGCCTCTACGGCCGCCTGATCAACCAGGACCTGCGGGACACGGCCGCGCGACTCGAGAACTCGGCGCCTCGGCGGTACGCGGCGAGCGCGGGGAACCACGGGGCACGCGGCCCCACTTGGGCCCTGAATGACAAAACCCCAGGAGAGGTACAGGGCCTCTGACCTGGGGCTTCATCTGGAGCCGCCTGTCGGAATCGAACCGACGACCTATTCATTACGAGTGAATCGCTCTGCCGACTGAGCTAAGGCGGCCTGTGCCCAGCCAGAGCCGGGCACGCCGGACGAGTATACGGAAGCAGCCCGCGAACGACGAAACCGGGCGGTGGCCTTACCCGACGCGGGTCGGCTGGGGGCGCGGCGGCCAGGACCGAGGATTGGGCAGAAACGGCAGTCGTCGTTGCGGATTGGGCAGAAACAACACGTCCAGGCGACTGGGACTGTCGTATCTGCCCAATCCTGAAGCGCGGTTGCTGTTCTTGCCCATTCTCAGCGGCGCCTGGGTCTCGACGAGCTCGACCAGCGGCACCCGGTCTCGACGAGCTCGACCATCGGGGCCTGGGTCTCGACAGGCTCGACCAGCGGGGCGGGCCGGCCAGCGGGACAGGGTCAGCAGGTGACGTTGTCGGACGGCACGACACCGGAGACCAGGTAGGACTCGACCGCCTCGTCGACGCAGGAGTTCCCGGCGAGGTACCCGGTGTGGCCGTCGCCGTCGCGGGTGACCAGCACCCCGGAGTCCAGCTGGGACGCCAGCGCCTCGGCCCACTCGACCGGGGTCGCCGGGTCGCGGGTGGTGCCGATCACCAGGATCGGCTCGGCGCCCTCGGCGACCAGCGGGCCGACGTCCTCGGCGCCCTCGACCGGCCAGCCGGCACAGCTGGACAGCCCGTAGGCGAAGACCGAGCCGAAGGTCGGCGACGCCTTCTCGAACTCCGGCACCTGGGCGGCGGCCTCCGCCGACGAGATGGGCTCGTCGTCCTGGTCGAGGCAGTTGATGGCGTACAACGCCTCCATCGAGTTGTCGATGTAGCCGTCGGGTCCACGGGAGGTGTAGGCGTCCGACAGCGCGAGCAGCGCGCGGCCCTCGCCGCGGAAGGCGGCCTGGAGCGCGCCGTCGAGGAGCGGCCAGTACTCCTCGTTGTACAACGGCGCCCAGATCCCCAGCACCGCGTTGCCGACCTCGAGCTGCCGGTCCCCGGAGCCGGAGATCGGCCGCTGCTCCACCTCGTCGAGGAACTCCCGGATCCGTTCGGTGCCGGCGTCGACCGACGAGCCGAGGAAGCAGCTGCCCCGGTCCACGCAGGCCTGCACGTAGGAGCGCAGCGCGGTCTCGAAGCCGCGCGCCTGCGCCAGGCTCAGCTCCTTGTTCGACAGCGTCGGGTCGAGCGCGCCGTCGAGCACCATCCGCCCCACCCGGTCGGGGAACAGCTCGGCGTACGTCGCGCCGAGCAGGGTGCCGTACGACGCCCCGAACCAGCTCAGCTGCCGGTCGCCGAGGAGCTCGCGGATGATGTCGATGTCCCGGGCCGCCTCGGCGGTGGACACGTGCCGGGCCAGGTCGCCGCTCTTCTCGAGGCAGCCCTCACCGAACTCGGCGAGCATCTGGTCCATTTCGTCGAGCTCGGCCGGGGTGTCCGGGTCGGGGTCGCTCGCGGCGAACTCGTCGAGCCGCTCGTCGGACAGGCAGTCGACCGGCGTACTCTCCCCCACCCCGCGCGGGTCGAAGCCGACGATGTCGAAGACCCGGCGCACCTCCGGCCCGAAGTAGGTCTGCGCGTTGGCCGCGTAGTTGGTGCCCGACCCGCCGGGACCTCCGGGGTTGACCACCAGCGAGCCGACCCGCTGCTTGCGGTTCTCGGCCGGCACCTTCAGCAGCGACAGGGTGATCGCCTCACCGTCGGGGTCGGCGTAGTCCAGCGGCACCTCGATCTCGGCGCACTGCAGGTTCGTCCGGCACCCGCTCCAGCGCACGTCCTGGGTGTAGTACCGCTCCAGCGCCGGGTCCGGCCGGTCGGTCGCGGCGGCCGAGGGCAGCGGCTTGGACGACAGCGACGGCGACGGGCTCGCCTGCGGGTCGTCGCCGGTCTGGCAGGCGCTCAGCCCCAGGACGAGTACGACGGGCAGGGCAGCTGCGCGAAACAGCCGGCGGGCGGGAGACGTCGTGGGCACGGCCAGAGTCTAGGCCGGGACCTGAAGCACGGCCGGTCGCGCGACACGGCCAGGCGGGCGGCGGGCTACAGCCGCAGGGACACCATCATGGCCTCCAGCGCCAGCAGAGGCGGCACCTGGAACTCCATCATCCTCTCCCGCGCGGCGAACACCGCGTCGATCCGCCGGAGGTTCTGCTCGGGCGTGGACTGCCGTGCCAGACCGGTGATCTCGCCGCGCATCTCCTCGTTGACCAGGTCGCCGGGGGCTCCGGTCTGCACCGCGATCACGTCGCGGTACACCGAGACCAGGTCCATCAGGCAGCGGTCGACCACGTCGAGGGTGCGGCGCTTCCCGCGCTGCTTCTGGCTCTCGGTGAGCTGGGACAGCGCGGCCTTGTAGGACCGCGAGGTCTTGGCCTTGCGGTCGCTGCCGAACACCGCCTCGAGCTCCGCGCGCTCGCGGGTGTTGATCTCGTCGCCGACCGCCTCGGTCTCGATCTTGGCGATGTCGACGAGGTTGGCGGCGGCGTTCATGCAGGCACCCAGCGAGGTGAGCCCGGCCGGGATCGAGACCACCTCGCGGCGGCGGTTGCGGGTGGCGTCGTCGACGGCGAGCGCGCGGGCTCGGCCGATGTGGCCCTGGCTGGCGCGGGCGGCGTAGGCGGCGAGCGGCGGGTCGATGCCGTGCTTGCCGACCAGGAAGCCGGCGACCTCCGCGGCCGACGGCGTGCTGAGCACGACGTTGCGGCAGCGGGACCGGATGGTGGGCAGCACGTCCTCGACCGTCGGGGCGCACAGCAGCCACAGGGTCCGCGGCGAGGGCTCCTCGATCGCCTTGAGCAGGGCGTTGCCGGAGCTCTCGTTGAGCCGGTCGGCGTCCTCGACGATCATGATCTGCCACCGGCCCTGGGCGGGGGCCAGCGCAGAGCGCATCACCAGCTCGCGGATGCCCTCGACCTTGATCACGGCCGTCTCGGTGCGGGTCACGCTCACGTCGGAGTGGGAGCCGGCGAGCACGGTGTGGCAGGTGTGGCACTCCCCGCAGCCGCCGCGCTCGCACTGCAGGGCGGCGGCGAACGCGATCGCGGCGTTGGAGCGGCCGGACCCGGGCGGGCCGGTGAACAGCCAGGCGTGGGTCATCCCGTGCCCGCCGACCGCGCGCTGGAGCGTGGCGATCGCGTGCTGCTGGCCGACCAGCGAGGACCACACCCCGCCGGCAGCCGCGACCTGGCCCGTCATGCCTCGGACCCCTCGGCCCGCTCAAGCGGCTGCCGCCGCCGGGCCTGCTCCAGCAGCGGCAGGACCCGCCCGCGCACGGCGGCGGCGATCTCCTCGACCGGCAGCCGGGCGTCGATCACGAGGTAGTGCTCGCTGTGTGCCGACGCCAGCCGCAGGAACGCCGCGCGCACCCGCTCGTGGAACTCCAGGGACTCCCGCTCGATCCGGTCGCGCTCCTCGAACCGGGTCAGTCCGGCCTGGGGCGGCAGGTCGAGCAGCACGGTCAGGTGCGGGCGCAGGTCGCCGGTGGCCCAGCGGGCGACCTTCTCCAGCTCCCGGGGGTCGAGGGCCCGGCCGGCGCCCTGGTAGGCCAGCGTCGAGTCGACATAACGGTCGGTGACCACGACCTCGCCGCGGGCCAGTGCGGGCGCGACGACCCGCTCGACGTGCTCGGCCTTGTCGGCGGCGTAGAGCAGCGCCTCGGCGCGGTCGGCGATGTCACCGGTCTCAGGGTCGAGCACGATCTCGCGCAGCTTGCGGCCGACGCCGGTGTCACCCGGCTCGTGGGTCAGCACCACGTCGTACCCCTCGAACCGGAGCCATCGCGCCAGCTCGCGGGCCTGCGTCGACTTGCCGGCGCCCTCGCCGCCCTCGAGCGCGATGAACACACCGACCGCGGAGAACACACCGGGCGAGCCGGTGAACGCGTTGCGGAGGTCGTTGACCAACGGGACTCCCTTGCGGTCATCCATCTGACGGTAGGACGTGACGCCGACAGCGGTCATCACCACGGCGGCAAGCAGGAACGTGATCGCGGCACCGTTGTAGACGTACTCCTTGCCCAGGATCTCCGGGCTGTGCGTGCCGATCAGACCGGCGACCGCGGGCGCGGTGGCGAGCACCAGCGCGAGCGAGAGCCGGATCATCGACCCCACGAACGCGAACGTCCGCCCACGGACGCTGTCGGGCACCTCGAGCCCGAGCAGGGTGTTGCCGGTGATCCACGCGACCCCGGAGAAGAAGCCGAGCACCAGCGTGATCGCGGTGACGATCTCGAGCTGCTGGACGAGCGCGAGCGGGAACAGCAGCAGGCCCGCGCCGGTCAGCGCCAGGCCGAACATCCGCCGCCGGGACAACCCCTGCAGCAGCCGGGGGCCCCGCCACATGCCCAGGCCCAGGCCCAGGAAGACCGTCCCGAACAGCACGCCGTAGCCGGGCTCGCCGCCGCCGAGGTCGGAGACGAACGTGCGGGCCAGGCCGATCACCACGCCGCCGGCGGCGAAGGCGCCGACGATGCCCACGACCAGGCCGCGTACGACGGGCGTGCCGCCGACGTACTTCCACCCGTCGAGGACGACCCGGATCGCGTTGCCCTCCTCGCGTCCCGTCGCGGGGCCGCGCGGGATCTCCTTCAACCTCGTGATCACGATGCCGGACACGATGAACGAGATCCCGTTGAAGTAGATGGCCAGGTCGATCGGCCCGTTGGGGAAGTCGACGAACAGGTTGCGGTAGAGCTTGTCCACCAGGGTCAGCCCGGTGAACAGCGCAGCGGCCGGCAGCGCAGAGCCGTAGGTGGTGGCCAGGCTGATCTGGTTGGCGGCCTCCAGCCGGTGCCGCGGGACCAGGTTCGGGACCGTGGCGTCCTTCGCCGGGCCCCAGACCAGGCTGACGATCTCGACCAGCACCGTGACCACGAAGACCCACCACAGGGTGCCCACCACCGGGATCGTGATGAACAGCGCACCGCGGATGTAGTCGCCCCAGATCAGCGTGATCCGTCGGTCGATCCGGTCGGCGATGTAGCCCGCGACCGGGCCCATGATCAGCGCCGGCAGCACGCGCAGGAAGAGCACGCCGGCGATCGCGAAGTTCTGCACCGCGTAGGAGCCGCCGGAGGACTGCGCGGCAAACTCGTTGGCCATCGCGGTCAGCGCGAGCAGGCCGATCCAGTCGCCCAGGCTGGACAGGCCGAGCCCGACCCACAGCAGCCGGAAGTCGCGGATCCGGAGCACCGCGGCCAGGGAGTGGTTCGGGGCGTGCCGCAGCTCCTCGACCGAGGAGGCCGAGGGGTGCATGGCCTCGTCGTGGTCGCTCACAGGGCTACCCTACGAGCCCGGTCACGAGGATTTCTTGGCGGCGGCCTTCTTCGTCGTCGACTTCTTCGCGGTCTTCTTGGTCGCCTTCTTGGCCGTCTTCTTCGCACCGCGCTTCTTCGGCGCCGGGCCCTTGGCGCGCTTCTCCGCGAGCAGCTCGGCGGCGCGCTCCAGGGAGATCGTCGCCTCGTCGTCGCCCTGGCGCAGGGTGGCGTTGTACTCCCCGTCGGTGACGTAGGGACCGAACCGGCCGCTCTTGACCGTGATCTTGTTGCCGGTCGCGGGGTCCTCGCCGATCTCGCGGCCCGGGCTGGCCGCCGCACGACCCCGCGTCTTGGGCTGCTTGTAGATCTCCAGCGCCTCGTCGAGGGTGATCGTGAGCAGCTTCTCCTCGGAGTCGATCGAGCGGGAGTCGGTGCCCTTCTTCAGGTACGGTCCGTAGCGACCGTTCTGCGCGGTGATCTCGTCGCCGGACTCCGGGTCGGTGCCCACCACGCGGGGCAGCGTGAGCAGCCGGAGCGCGTCGTCGAGGGTGATCGACTCCAGCGTCATCGTCTTGAACAGCGACGAGGTCCGCGGCTTCGCGCTCTTGGGGGCGTCCTCGGGCAGCACCTCGGTGACGTAGGGCCCGTAGCGGCCGTTCTTCGCCACGATCACGTGCCCGGTCTCCGGGTCCTTGCCGAGCTCGGTCTCCGCGCCGGCAGGGTTCTCCAGCAGCTCCTTGGCCTTCTCGAGGGTCAGCTCGTCGGGCGGCAGGTCGTCGGGCACGTTGGCCCGCTTGCCGTCGGGGGTCTCGATGTAGGGGCCGTAGCGCCCCACCCGCAGGTCGATGCCCTCGCCGATCGGGAACGTGGCCAGCTCGCGGGCGTCGATCTCGCCGAGGCCGTTGACCAGCTGCTGCAGGCCCTCCACGTTGCCGTTGCCGAAGTAGAACTCGGCGAGCTCGGTGTTGCGGTCCCGGCGCCCGGCGGCGACCTCGTCGAGGATGTCCTCCATCTGCGCGGTGAACTCGTAGGACACCAGCCGCGAGAAGTGCTCCTCGAGCAGCCGGATCACCGAGAACGCCAGCCACGCCGGCACCAGCGCGGTGCCCTTCTTGTAGACGTAGCCGCGGTTGAGGATCGTGCCGATGATCGAGGCGTACGTCGACGGCCGCCCGATCTCCCGCTCCTCCAGCTCGCGGATCAGCGTGGCTTCGGTGTAGCGCGCCGGCGGCTTGGTCTCATGGCCGGCCGCCTTGAGCGCCGCCGCGGTGACCACGTCGCCCTCGGCCACCGCCGGCAGCCGGGTCTCCCGGTCGTCGGACTCCGCACTCGGGTCGTCGGAGCCCTCGACGTAGGCCTTCATGAACCCGTGAAAGGTGATCACCCGGCCGGACGCGGCGAAGACGACGTCCTCGCCGGACGCGGCGGCGCCACCCAGGCGCACCGAGACCGACCGGCCCTCGGCGTCCTTCATCTGGGAGGCCACGGTGCGCATCCAGATCAGCTCGTAGAGCCGGAACTCGTCGCCGCTCAGCCCGGTCTGCGCCGGGGTGCGGAAGTGCTCGCCGGCGGGCCGGATCGCCTCGTGCGCCTCCTGGGCGTTCTTGACCTTCGAGGCGAACACGCGCGGCTTGTCCGGGAGGTACTCCGAGCCGTACAGCTCGCGCACCTGCTCGCGGGCCGCGGCGATCGCGGTCTCCGACAGCGTGATCGAGTCGGTTCGCATGTAGGTGATGAAGCCGTTCTCGTACAACCGCTGCGCGATAGACATGGTGCGCGAGGCGCCGTACCCGAGCTTGCGGGAGGCCTCCTGCTGCAGCGTGGTGGTCCGGAACGGGGCGTACGGCGAGCGGCGGTAGGGCTTGGACTCCACCGACCGGACCGAGAACTCGGTGTCGTGCAGCCCGGCGACCAGCGCCTCGGCCCGCGCCCGGTCCAGGTGCACGATGCCGTTGGCGGACTTCAGCTCGCCCTGCGCGGTGAAGTCGCTGCCGCGGGCGACCCGGGCGCCGTCCACGGAGTGCAGCTTGGCGGGGAACATCCGCTCGTCGTGCTTGGCGCCGGCGTCGAAGGTGCCCTCGAGGTCCCAGTACGACGCGGCACGGAACGCCATCCGCTCGCGCTCCCGGGCCACGACGAGCCGGGTCGCGACCGACTGGACCCGACCGGCGGACAGCCCGGACATGACCTTCTTCCACAGCACCGGGGAGACCTCGTAGCCGTAGAGCCGGTCCAGGATCCGGCGGGCCTCCTGCGCCTCGACGAGGTCCTCGTCGATGTCGCGGGGGTTCTCCACCGCGGCGTTGATCGCCTGCGGGGTGATCTCGTGGAAGACCATCCGCTTCACGGGGATCTTCGGCTTCAGCTCGTCGAGCAGGTGCCAGGCGATCGCCTCGCCCTCGCGGTCCTCATCGGTGGCGAGGTAGAGCTCGGAGGCGTCCTTGACCAGCTTCTTCAGCTTGGTCATGTGGCTCTTCTTGTCCGGGGACACCACGTAGTAGGGCTTGAAGTCGTTCTCGATGTCGACGCCGAGCCGCGCCCACGGCTGGCCCTTGATCGAGGCGGGGATGTCGGAGGCGCTCTGCGGCAGGTCGCGGATGTGGCCGATCGAGGACTCCACGACGTAGCCCTTGCCGAGATAGCCGGCGATCGTCTTCGCCTTGGCAGGCGACTCGACGATCACGAGCTTGTGACCGTTCTCCGCGTTCTTCGTTGCCACGTCGATACTGCTCCTCCATCAAAGGGTCCGTACTGCCTCCGCTGGGCAGCGACCCGCACGCCACGGTAACGGTAGCCCCCACCCGGAAGCGCATCCCCGGGGGCTGACCGGACCGGACACCTCAGCCGTCGGCGGTGAGGAAGCCCTCCACCAGCAGCTCGCGCACCACCGGGAGGTAGTCGCGGGCGAGAGCGGCGGGATCCCGGTCCAGCAGCGTCGCGAGCGCGGCCAGCACCTGCCCGACCGCCAGCTCCCCGTCGCACGCGCCGACCAGTCCGGCCTCGACCGTGTCGGCCGTGCGTGCCCGGCGCAGCCCGCGCTGCTGCCGGAGCACGATCTGCTCGGGGTCCGCCTCGCCGGGCGCCCCGAACGTCTCCTGGCGTACGTCGACCCGGGTGACCAGCCGAGCCGCCAGCAGCTCGTCGTCGGCGAGGGCCTGCTCCCGGTCGACGCGGCGCGCCCAGTCCGCGATCTCCGGGCCGAGCGGCTGCTCCACGTCGTAGGGCCACTCCTCGAAGCGCAGCACCGGAGCGGGCCGGTCGGTGCGCCGCAGGTTGATCCAGCCGAAGCCGACCCCCTCGACACCCTGCTCCTCGAACCATGACAGCCACGCGTCGTAGCGCTCGGCGTACTCCGGGCTGCCGTGCAGACCGGCGTCCTTGAGCCACAGCTCGACGTACTGCGCCGGGTCGGCCACCTCGCGCTGGACCACCCACGCGTCGCAGCCCGAACCCTCGACCCAGCCGCGCAGCCGCTCGTCCCACGGCCGGTCGCGCTCGATCACCCAGTTGGCCAGCACCTGCGCCCAGCCACCCGGACGCAGGTGCCGCGGCGCCTCGGTGACCACGCGACGGACCACCTCGTCGCCGGGCAGACCGGAGTCGCGGTAGACCAGCAGCTCGCCGGTGGCCGGCGAGATCACGAACGGCGGGTTGGTGACGATCAGGTCGAAACCGGGATCCTCACCGCCCTCGAACGGCTCGAACAGGCTGCCCTCGCGGACGTCGATGCCGCCGGCCCCGTTGAGCTCGGCGTTGAGCCGCGCCAGCCACAGCGCCCGACGGTTGACGTCGGTCGCCACGATCTCGCGGGCGTGCGCGGCGAGGTGCAGTGCCTGCACGCCGCAGCCGGTGCCGAGGTCGAGGGCGCGCTGCACCGGCTCGCGGACGGTCAGCTGCGCCAGCGACGTGGACGCCGAGCTGATCCCCAGCACGTGGTCGGGGCCGACGCGCAGGTTCTGCCCGTCGAGCCCGGGGGTCAGGTCGCTGAGCACCCACCAGTCGTGCGTGTCGTCGGCATACGGGCGTACGTCGACCAGCGCCCTGACGAGGTCACCGAACCGGCGGACGATCCCCAGCTCCTCGAGCTCGCCGAGCAGGCCGGGCAGCGCCCGCTCTGCCGCACCGGCGTCGACCGGGGCCTGCAGCAGCCACAGCCGGGTCAGCGTCGCCAGCGGCGAGCCGTCGCGGGTCGCCCGCAGGCCGGGCGTGGTCTCGTTGCGGGAGAGGGCGGCGTGCGCGGTCGCACCGAGAAGGCCGGCCACACCGTCGTAGGTGTAGCCGGCCCGCTCCAGTGCGGCGCGAAGCCGCTGCATCGTGTCCGCGGTCAGTCCTTCTTGCTGGACTTCTCGAACGTGGCGTGCCAGGCCTCCGGGGAGACCAGGTCCGGCAGCGCCGCGCGGTACTCCTCGGCCAGGCGTGGCCACTCCTTCGCGAGCCGGGCATGGATCGCGATCGAGCGCTTGAGCAGGTCCTTGGCCAGCTGCGGGTCGCGCTTGTACCAGGACACCGACGTGCCGTCGGCCGAGGAGACCAGCGCGGAGTCGAGCTGCATCAGCTTCCACCACTTCAGGTCCAGGTGCGGGACCGTGGTCTGCGGGTGCTCGCGGGAGAGCTCACTCGGCGGCAGCACCTGCTTGACCGCACCGCGCAGCACGGTCTTGACCTTGCCGACGGTGCCGACCGGCGCGGAGATGTCCCGGCCGCGGCGCGGCGGCTTCTTCCGGCGCGGGGCGGGGTAGGCGTCGAGGTCGGGCTGGGAGCGGGAGTCGTCGTACCCCTGACGGAGCTGACGCAGCTCGGGCAGCCGCTCGAGCACGTCCCGGTGCATCCGCTGCGGCCCCTCGAGGATGTCCTCGATCGCCATCAGGCCCATCTCGGCGGGGCTGTACTGCATCGACAGCAGGTGCCGCACCTGGGTCTGCATGCTCTCGGCGACGACGTTGCCGCCGTGATCGTAGGGCGAGTGCAGCAGCGCCGCGATCAGCCGGTTGCGGCGGTGGAAGTAGGCCTGCCAGTCGATCGTGTCGTCCTTCTCGTGCCACGGCACGTGCCAGACCGCGACACCGGGCAGGGTCACGGTCGGGTAGCCCGCCTCGCCGGCCCGCAGCCCGAACTCCGCGTCGTCCCACTTGATGAACATCGGCAGCGAGAGGCCGATCTCCTTGATCACCCGGGTCGGGATCAGGCACATCCACCAGCCGTTGTAGTCGACGTCGGTGCGCCGGTGCAGCCACTCGGTGGAGCGCAGCGACCGGGCGGCGAAGTTGTGCCCGTGCTTGGTGCCCGGAGCCGCGCCCCAGAACCAGCGCCACCGGTCGACGGTCTCGCCGTAGGCGTGCATCACCGAACGGTCGTAGAGGCTGAACATCTGGCCGCCGACGATGGTGGGCCGCTTGGCGAGGTCGCCGAACGCGACCGCGCGCAGGATGCCCTCCGGCTCGGCCACCACGTCGTCGTCGAGCACCAGCACGTAGTCGGCGTCGCCCTTGGCGACGGTCTCGTCCATCGCGCGGGAGAAGCCGCCGGAGCCACCGAGGTTGCCCTGCTCGATCACCCGCAGCTTCGGGCCGAGCTTGGCGGCCGCCGCCTCGTAGCGCGGCTCGTCCTTGACCTTCTGGGTGCCCTGGTCGACGACGTAGATCTCGTCGATGATGTCGAGCACCTCGGGCTCGTTGCCGAGCGCGACCAGCTGGTCGACGCAGAAGTCGGGCCGGTTGAACGTGGTGATGCCGATCGACACGATGCCCGGCGCGGTGCGGTCGGTCTCGAAGCCCCAGACGCCGGAGACCAGCAGCGCCTCCTGCTCGCCGGCCTCGACGTCGAACCAGTACCAGCCGCCGTCGATGAACGGCTTCAGCGGCAGGTCGAAGCTGTAGGTCTCCGGCGAGGCGGAGTCGAAGCTGACCGACTCGGCGCGCTGGATGTGGCCCTTGGCCGTGGAGCGGTAGACGCTGAGCGTGCCCTCGCCCTGCACGGTGACCTGCAGCCGGACGGAGGAGAAGTCGGTCCACCGGCGCCAGTAGCCGGCCGGGAACGCGTTGAAGTAGGTGCCGAAGGTGAGCCGGCGCTCGGGCAGGACGAGCGCGCCCTCCTCGGTGATCTTGCCGAACCCGCTCAGGCTCGCCGCACCCTCGGCGAAGCCGGCCTTCTCGGCGTTGGAGTAGTTGACCGCGTCACCCTTGTCCTCCGAGGTGTCCCCCGCAGGCCCGGAGGCCGAGGAGGTGGCGCCGAAGCCGGTCACCGCCCCGACGTAGAGCGGGCGGATGTCGATCTCCTGCTCCGCGCGGAGGATCGTGCGGTGCACCACCCGGAACGGCGTGCTGCTCGCGCTCTCCGCGGTCCCCCCGGTTGCGGGCATGGCGACGGTGTCAGTCAAGGCGGGTCCTCGTCGATGGGGAAGGTTCGGTCACGGACCCGGTCACGTTACCAGCGTCCGGGCATGCATCCTTCCCCGCTGTGAGGGCCGCAACACCCGCCCCGCCCGTCGTACGACGAGGGCCCGCCGGCGTGCTGCCGACGGGCCCTCGAGGCGTTGCTACCGGGGACTCAGACCGGGACGGGCCCGGAACCGGCGGGCTCCGGGGCCTCCTCGATCGCGACCGAGCGCCGCTTGGAGATGTAGACCGCGCCGGCGATGATCAGCGCCGCGACCACCGCGATCGTGATGCGCAGCGCGTCGTTCTGGTCCTCGCCCACCGACATCGACACGACGGCGGGAGCGACCAGCAGCGCGACCAGGTTCATCACCTTCAGCAGCGGGTTGATCGCCGGGCCGGCGGTGTCCTTGAACGGGTCACCGACCGTGTCGCCGATCACCGTCGCCTCGTGCGCCGGCGAGCCCTTGCCGCCGTGGTACCCGTCCTCGACGAGCTTCTTGGCGTTGTCCCAGGCGCCACCGGAGTTGGCCAGGAACACCGCCATCAGCGTGCCCATGCCGATCGCCCCGGCCAGGTAGGCGCCCAGCGGCGCCGCACCGAGACCGAACCCGACCGCCACCGGGGCGAGGATCGCCAGCAGGCCGGGGGTGGCCAGCTCGCGCAGCGAGTCGCGGGTGCAGATGTCGACGACCTTGCCGTACTCCGGACGGCCGGTGCCCTCCATGATCCCGGGGATCTCGCGGAACTGGCGGCGGACCTCGAAGACCACCGCGCCGGCCGCCCGGCCGACCGCGTTGATCGCCAGGCCCGAGAACAGGAACACCACCGCGGCGCCGATCAGCAGGCCGACCAGGTTCGCCGGGTTGGCCACGTTGAGGACACCGAGCAGGCCGAGCGCGGTCTCCGCGGTCTCCGGACGCGTGTCCAGGGCCCCGGAGTCCTCGGCGGCGTTGCCGACCGCGTCGGTGAACGACCCGAACAGCGCGGTGGCGGCGAGTACGGCGGTCGCGATCGCGATGCCCTTGGTGATCGCCTTGGTGGTGTTGCCGACCGCGTCGAGCTCGGTGAGGATCGCCGCGCCCTCCTCGTCGACGTCACCGGACATCTCCGCGATGCCCTGGGCGTTGTCGGAGACCGGGCCGAAGGTGTCCATCGCGACGATCACGCCGACCGTGGTGAGCAGGCCGGTGCCGGCCAGCGCCACCGCGAACAGCGACACGACCGTGACACCGCCGCCGATCAGGAACGCGCCGTAGACGGCGGCACCGATCACCAGCGCGGTGTAGACGGCCGACTCGAAGCCGACCGAGAGACCGGAGAGGATCACCGTGGCCGGACCGGTCAGCGCGGTCTGGCCGACGTCCTTGACCGGACGGTGCTCGGTGCCGGTGAAGTAGCCGGTGAGCGAGAGGATCAGCGCGGCGAGCACGATGCCGATCAGCACCGCGCCGGCGGCGATGAAGCGCGGGTCGCCGTCGGAGACCGGGTTCTCGCCGAACAGCACCAGGTCGAGCAGGACGCCGGAGCCCTCGACCTGGGTGAGCTTCTCGAAGGAGTCGGGCAGGTAGAGGAACGCCGCCGCGACGCTGGCGACCGCCGAGACGACCGCGGAGATGTAGAACGACCGGTTGATCGTGCGCAGCCCGTTCTCACCGGCGCGGGGCCGGGTGAGGTAGACGCCGAGGATCGCGGTCAGGGCGCCGATGGCCGGGACGATCAGCGGGAAGACCAGGCCCTCGGCGCCGAAGGCCGCCGTACCCAGGATCAGCGCGGCGACCAGCATGACCGCGTAGGACTCGAACAGGTCGGCGGCCATGCCGGCGCAGTCACCGACGTTGTCGCCGACGTTGTCGGCGATCGTGGCGGCGTTGCGCGGGTCGTCCTCGGGGATGTTCTGCTCGACCTTGCCGACCAGGTCGGCGCCGACGTCGGCGGCCTTGGTGAAGATGCCGCCGCCGACTCGCATGAACATCGCCAGCAGGGCGGCACCGAAGCCGAAGCCCTCGAGCACGGCCGGGGCGTTGCCCTCGTAGATCAGGACCACGACGGTGGCGCCGAGCAGGCCGAGACCCACCGTCGCCATGCCCACCGTGCCGCCGGTGCGGAAGGCGATCCGCATCGCGTTGTCGCGCCCGTGCTCGCGAGCCGCGGAGGCCACCCGGACGTTGGCGCGCACCGCGAGCCACATGCCGAGGTAGCCGATCGTGGCCGAGAAGCCCGCGCCGACCAGGAAGAACAGCGACCGGCCGATCCGGACCGCTGTGTCGTCTGCCGGCAGCAGGAACAGCACGACGAGCGCGAGCACGGCGAAGATGCCCAGGGTCTTGAACTGCCGTGTCAGGTACGCCGAGGCGCCCTCCTGCACGGCCTGTCCGATCTCCTGCATCTTCTCGGTGCCCTCGTTGGCAGCAAGGACCTGACCGCGGAACATCAGGCCCATCGCCAGGGCGATGACGGCGATGACGCCGACCACGATGATCAAGGTCTGGTTGCTACCGGACAGTGACACATCCGCGCCGGTTGCGGCGAGGGTGAGTCCGGACATGAGTCCTCCTCCGGTGGGCCGGCGACCGGCCCTTTGGGTTGCGCCGATGCCTGCGGCGTCTGTCGCAGGTGGTCAGGTGCACGTGGTGCACCTGACACGAATGTGGCCCGGAGTCTACTGACGCGTTGCGGTTGGCAGGGGACCGGGTGTGTGGCGTGTGCCACATTTTCGAGAACTCCGGTCGTGTTGCCCCGATTGGAGCGTTACAAGCGCCTCAGGACAGCGGCCAGCGCATCGACACCTTGGTGCCGGCGACGCCCTGGTCGACCTCGAAGTCGTCGATCAGCCCGCGCAGCAGGGCCCACGGCTCGACCCCGTCGATGTCGCTGTCGGGGTCGTCGACGACGGGTACGGCGGCCGGGGTGGAGACGTCTACACGCAGTGCGTCGTCGATGGTGATCGTCACCGCGATCGGCTCGTCGCTCGACGTACCGCCCGCGTGCTCGCCCTTCGGCCGCTCGGCGAGCAGCAGCGCGCACGCCTCGCCGGCGGCGAGGCGGACCTCCTCGACGAACTCCTCGTCGCGGCCGGTGCGGCGCGCCACCGAGGCCGCCACCAGGCGGACGGTGCGCACGAGGGCAGGGTCACGGGCGATCGTCACGGTGACTGCGGCAGCCGCACGATCGGTGCCAGACGGCATGGTTCCCCTCAGCTGTCGGCGAGCGCTTCGGCCTGGGAGCCGTGGATGGTGAACACCTTGGCCAGACCCGTGATGCGGAAGATCTTGAGCAGTCGCTCCTGGTTGCAGATCAGCTGCATGGAGCCGTCGTGGGCACGCACCTTCTTCAGCCCGCCGACGAGCACGCCGAGCCCCGTCGAGTCGAGGAAGTCGACCTTCTCCATGTCGATGACGAGGTTGTAGTGCCCCTCACCGACGAGCTCGGTGATCTTGTCCCTGAGCCGCGGAGCGGTGTAGACATCGATCTCCCCGCCGACCTCGATGATGGTGTTACCACCCTCGTGACGCGTCTCGAGTGACAGATCCACGTGGTTTCTCCCAACCATGCCGCGTGCGCGAAGCCTCGGAAGAGCGCCGGACGACACCCTCCCCTGTGCAGTGCGTATTCAATCATGCACCCGATGCGGGCGCAGGTCACGTCGGTTCGCGCCCGCGCTGCTCGGGGTCCGCCGGTCACCAGCGGTTTGCGAGGATGCCAGGCGTGGCTCCCCGAACGCACGTGTCCGTCGCGGCGGCCCTCGACCGGCTGGCCGGCGCGGGACGCGACGACCGGCTGACCCATCTGGAGGTGCTGCCGCCGCGAGCGGGCCGGACCGCTCCATGGCCGGCGTGGGTCGACCCCCGGCTCGTCGAGGCGTGGCGGGCGCGCGGTATCGAGCAGCCGTGGGAGCACCAGACCGCAGCGGCAGAGGCGGCGTACGGCGGTCACAACGTCGTGATCTCGACCGGCACCGCCTCGGGCAAGTCGCTGGCCTACCTGATGCCGGCACTGAGCTCGGTGCTCGGCAAGCGCCGACGCCAGGGCCAGCGCGGCTCGACGGTGCTGTACCTCTCGCCGACGAAGGCCCTCGCCCAGGACCAGCTGGCGTCGCTGCTGGCTCTCGGCGTGCCGGACCTGCGGGCCACCACCCACGACGGCGACTCCTCGCGGGAGCAGCGTGACTGGGCGCGCGACCACGGGGAGTACCTGCTCACCAACCCCGACATGCTGCACCGCTCGATGCTGCCCGGTCACGCCCGCTGGGCGAGGTTCTTCTCGATGCTCGACTACGTCGTGATCGACGAGTGCCATCACTACCGCGGCGTGTTCGGCGCCCACGTCGCACAGATCATCCGCCGGCTGCGCCGGGTCTGCGCGCTCTACGGCTCGAGCCCGACGTTCCTGATGGCCTCGGCGACCGTGGCCGAGCCGGAGGTCTCCGCCGAGCGGTTGACCGGGCTCCCCTTCGTCGCCGTCGCCGACGACGCCTCCCCCCGCGGGCAGGTCGCGCTCGCCCTGTGGGAGCCGCCGTTCACGTCCTACGGCGGGGAGAACGGCGCCCCGGTGCGTCGCTCCGCGACCGCGGAGATCTCCGACCTGCTCGCCGACCTGGTCGTCGAGGGAGTGCGGACCCTCGCCTTCATCCGGTCCCGGCGCGGCGCGGAGTCGGTCTCGTTGAACACCAAGCGGCTCCTCGACGAGGTCGAACCCGGTCTGTCGGCCCGGGTGGCGGCGTACCGCGGTGGCTACCTTCCCGAGGACCGGCGCGCCATCGAGCAGGCCCTGCGCCGCGGAGAGCTGCTCGGGCTGGCCGCGACGAACGCGCTCGAGCTCGGCATCGACGTGTCCGGTCTCGACGCGGTGCTCCTGGCCGGCTTCCCGGGCACCCGGGCCGCGCTGTGGCAGCAGGTCGGCCGCGCCGGGCGAGGCGGCCAGGACGCACTCGGGGTGTTCGTGGCCCGCGACGACCCGCTGGACACCTACCTGGTCACCCACCCCGAGGCACTCATCGGGGCGCCGGTGGAGGCCAACGTCTTCGACCCCGACAACCCCTACGTGCTCGGACCGCACCTGTGCGCCGCGGCGGAGGAGTCTCCGCTCACCGAGGACGACCTGGCGATGTTCGGTCCCACGGCCCGGGCGGGCGTCGACGCGCTGACCGAGGCCGGGATGCTGCGGCGGCGCCCGCGCGGCTGGTTCTGGACCGACCGGAGCCGGGCCTGCGACCTGGCCGACATCAGGTCCACCGGCGGCGCGCCCGTGCGTCTGGTGGAGGAGGGCACCGGGCGGCTGCTCGGCACCGTCGACCACTCCTCCGCGCACGGGACCGTGCACGAGGGCGCGGTGTACCTCCACCTCGGCGAGACCTACCTGGTGCTCTCCTTGGACCTCGAGGAGAGCGTCGCCGTCGTGACCCCGGCCGACCCGGACTACTCGACGTCGGCGCGCGAGATCACCGACATCACGATCACCCAGGAGAGCGCACACACGACCTGGGGACCGGCCCGGGTGAGCTTCGGCGGCGTGCGGGTCACCCACCAGGTGGTGTCGTACCTCAAGCGCCGGGTGCCCGCGGGAGAGGTCCTGGGCGAGGAGCCGCTGGACCTGCCCGAACGGGTGCTCGAGACCAAGGCGGTCTGGTGGACGCTGCCGCCGGCGGTGCTGGAGGAGGCGGGCCTGGAAGGACAGGACCTGCCCGGCGCGGCGCACGCCGCGGAGCACGCCGCGATCGGCCTGCTGCCGCTGTTCGCCACCTGCGACCGCTGGGACATCGGTGGCGTCTCCACCGCGCTGCACCCGGACACCGGCCAGCTGACGGTCTTCGTCTACGACGGGCACCCCGGCGGGGCGGGCTTCGCCGAGCGAGGGTTCCACGCGGCGGTGGAGTGGTGGACCGCGACCCGGGAGGCGATCGCGTCGTGCGCCTGCGAGGACGGCTGCCCGTCGTGCGTGCAGTCGCCGAAGTGCGGCAACGGCAACAACCCGCTCGACAAGCATGCCGCGGTGACGCTGCTCGACGCCTTGCTGCGACAGACGGGTTAGCCTGAGCCCCTCTCCTCGGAAGGGTCCTCGCATGCTGGTTCTCGGCGTCATCCTCATCCTCATCGCAGCCGGCGTGGTGCTCGCCGCGGTCGCAGGCTCCTCGAACGACACGGCGACGTTCGACCTCGGCGGGTTCTCCGTGGAGATGAGCCCGCTGCTGGTGTTCCTGACCGGTGCCGCCACGGTGCTGCTGCTGGTGTTCGGCCTGAGCCTGATGCGTGCCGGCGTGCGCAGCGCCACCAAGCGGCGCAAGGAGAAGAAGGAGCTCAACCGGCTGGCCCAGAAGCTCGAGGCCAAGGAGCAGCGTGCTGAGGGGTCATCGTCCGCGACCTCGACTCCCGGGACGGAGCCGACCACCCGGTCGACCGAGGGCGACGTCACGGGACCGGACCAGCCGAGCCGTTGACCGCCGGGCCCGCCCGGGCTCGCCCGGCCACCTCGACCTCCCCGGCGACCGGGACCGGCACCTCCACCACGACCGAGACGGTCACCTCGAGCCCCTCGGCCCGGCACCCGGTCAGGCGTGCCCCGTTGGCTGCGGCGATCCGCTCCGCCTGACCGCAGGAGTCGACGGGTGCCGGCGCGACCGCCGCGACACCGTTCAGGGCTTCCGCCGCCGCGAGAGCCGCGAGGTCCGCAGCTGCGGCAGCCCGCCGCTGGCCGACCAGGAGACCGCCCAGGGCCCCTGCGGCGACAGCGACCGTGACCAGGACGACCGCCAGCACCAGGGCAAGCACCGCGGCCGATCCCTGCTCGGACGATCTGGCGCCGGTCACTGCGGCTCTTCGGCGGTCGACGGGCGTGCCCTCGGAGTACGTCCCGTCGCCTCGACGGGTCATCGCGCCTCCTTGGCGGCCACCGCTTCGGCATCGACCTCGACCGCGGGCAGGAACCCGAGGAGCCCCGCAGCCGGCGTCACCTCGGCCACGACCTGCACCCGCACGACACCCTGCTCCTCGGTGATGCTGAACTCCGCACCGGTGGGGGCGACGCGCCGGCCGAGGTCGACCGCCCCGGCGGACGGCTCCTCGCGGGCGAGCGCTCGCGCGGTCTCCCGAGCAGCGTCCACGACGCGTAGCTGAGCGACGCCGAGTCCGAGCAGCCAGACAAGTCCCAGAGTGAGCGCGACCAGCACCGGCAGGACCACCGCGGTCTCGGCGGTGACCGACCCTGAGTCGCCACGGGTCGGGGAGGCGCGCCGGCGGCGCGCCTCCTCCACCCCCATGTGGATCGCCCTCACGGCTCAGGCGAACCCGATCATGCGAAGGAAGAAGTCGAACAGCGACTTCAGCAGCTTCTGCCCCCACTCGCTGGTGAGCAGCTTGATCAGGATGCCGCCGAAGCCGCAGCCGGCGGCGGTGACGACGGCGTACTCGGCGGTGGTGACACCCCGCTGGTTGCGGAGCCGGGCGACGGGTGAGCTGGTCATGGATACCTCCGTGGTTGGTCGGTCCGGGACCGACGCGATTGCTGATGGCTCCGAGACTTCTCGTTTCCCGGCCGGGGTTGTACTGCCGATTCCGGAACCGGGGACAGACGCCGAGCCTCCGGTGGTTGTGGACGAAACCGGGCCCGGCTCAGGGCCGGAGCAGCGCCACCGCCGTGCTGGCCACCAGCGGCACGACGCCGACCACGACGAAAGCCGGCAGCAGGCACAGGCCCAAGGGGGCGGCCGCCCTCACCCCGACCGCACGCGCGCGGCTCTCCGCCTCGGACCTGTCCTGGGCATGCAGGTCCTCCGCGAGCCGGTGCAGCGTGCCGCTGACCGAGGCACCGGTCTCGATGGCCCGGCTCATCGACCGGCCCAGCGGGCCCATGCCCGGTCTTCGGGCGACCTCGCGCCAGACGCCGGCGGGGTCACGGCCGAGCGCGAGGCTGTGCTCCACGGCATGGAGCTCCTCGGCCACAGGCCCCTCGACCGCCTCCGCCACCGCCGTGAGAGCGGACCCCGGTGAAGCGCCGGCCACCAGCGTGACCGCCAGCAGGTCCACCACCTGCGGCAGGCTCCGGGAGACCTGCTCCCGCCGTCGCCGCTCGCGGGCGGGTTCGCGGTCTCGCATCGCGCGGTGGACGAGCACCGCCACGACCGGCGCGCTCAGCCACCCGACGGCTCCGCCGACCAGAACCACCGGTGCCGCTCCCGCCATGACGGCCACCAGGGGCTGCATGATCTCCCGGTCGCTCCGGCGTCCGACGACTCTGGTGTCGCGGCCGCCGGCCCTGGGTCGCCGGGCCGCGCCCGGCCCGGGCGCGAGTGCGAGCCAGCCGGCGAGGCCGACCAGCAACGCGGCCACGACGCCCAGAGCGGAGGGCGCGACGGCGTTCATCGACCCACCACCGAGGCGGCGATCCGCTCGATCCAGGCCAGCCCCGCGAGCATGAGCGCAGTCCCCGCCCCGAGACAGACCAGGCCGACCGGCGTCGACACGAGGAATCCCCAAGGATCGCCGCCGAGCCCGGAGCCCATGGCCAGCACCACCACGGGCAGGACGGCCACGAGTCGGGCGGTCGCCTGAGCCGAGGCGAGCTCCCCCGCCACCAGTCGCTCGGTCGCCCTGCGCCGGCGGGCGGTGTCGGCGACCCGCGCCAGGGCGATCGCCATCGTGCCGCCGGAGCTCTGCGACACCTGCCAGGCCGCGGCGACGTCGCGCAGACCCGATGCCCCTGGGTCCCTCGCCAGACGGCGGAACGCCGCCGGCACGTCGGAGCCGAGGTCGCCGGCGCGGGCGACCGGCTCGATGTCGGGCCACACCTCGACACAGTGCCGCAGCGCGCTCAGCGGCGGCTGGCCCGCCCGCAGCTCGGCGGCGAGCGCCTCGCACACCTCGACCACCCGGTCGGCACGCGCGCTCGCGGCGCGGCGCCCACGGCTGCGCGCGACGAGGGCGGCACCGCCCGCCACCCCACCGACCACGATCAGCCCGAGTCCGAGGACCACGCCGTCGACGGTGACCAGCAGGCCGCCGACCAGCGCCGCCACCAGGGCCGCGACTCCTGCGGTCGGACGGCGTCGGACCACAGCCACCCACGAGCCACCCCGGTCCGCTGCCGGTGGGCCGACGCGCGGTGGCGGGGGCAGCACCAGGAGCACGGCCACCGTCGCGGCCAACGCGGCGAGCAGCGCCGTCATCGCTGCAGAAGCTCCGCGAGCCGGTCCGCGCCCTCGTGGGTGCGGATGCTGCCGTCGGCCCCGAAGGTGACCGCCGGGGTGGCGACCACATGCCCGTCGCTGCCCCGCGTGAGCACCGCGACCTCCTCCACCCGGCGACGGCCCCCGGTCCGGGTCACGTGGACCACGACGTCGAGGGCCGAGGCGAGCTGGCTGTGGGCCGCGGCTCGGGGCATCCCGGCAGCCATCGCCAGGGCCTCCACCCGGGCGGGCACGTCCGCGCACGAGTTGGCGTGCAGCGTGCCGCAGCCGCCCTCGTGGCCGGTGTTCATCGCGGCGAGCAGGTCGCTGATCTCCGCGCCGCGCACCTCGCCGACGACCAGCCGGTCCGGCCGCATCCGCAGCGCCTGCCGGACCAGCACCTGCAGCGGCACCGCGCCCGCGCCCTCGACGTTGGCCGGTCGTGCCTCCAGGCCGACGACATGGGGGTGGTGCGGCCGCAGCTCGGAGGCGTCCTCGACGATCACCAGCCGGTGGCTCGGGTCGACCAGGCTGAGCAGGGCGGCGAGCAGCGTGGTCTTGCCGGACCCGGTGCCACCGGTGACCAGGAACGCCAACCGCTGCTGCACGATCCGGCGCAGGAGGTCGGCCCCTTCGACGCACACCGTGCCACTGGCGACGAGCTCGTCGAGGTCGAAGACCCGGTCACGCGGGACGCGCAGGGACAACAGCGTGCCCGGCCGGGACAGGGGCGCGAGCACGGCGTGGAAGCGCGTGCCGTCCGGCAGGCGGAGATCGACGTACGGCGTCGCGTCGTCCAGGCGCCTGCCCGCGCTCGCGGCCAGTCGCTGCGCCAGCCTCCGGACGGCAGCGTCGTCGGGGAAGCTGACCCCGGCCGGCTCTAGGCCGTCGCCGACGTCGACGTAGACCTGGTCGGGGCCGTTGACAAGCACGTCGGTCACCCCGGGCCGGCGGAGCAAGGGCTCGAGGGGTCCCGCTCCGAGCACGTCGCGACGGAGCAGGTCGAGAACCTCGAGCACCTCGGTGTCCCCGACCGGGCGGCCCTCCTGGCCCAGGGCGCGCGCGACCTGGACGGGGTCGAGGGGCTGACCGCTGCCGGCGACCCGGTCGCGGACCCGCTCGAGGAGGTCGGCACGGATCACGCGACCGCCCTCCGCGAGGCCGGGGCGACGGAGAGCAGGGCGAGCAGGGTGCGAGCCGCTCGCGCCAACGGTCCGCGTCGGGAGCGCAACGGTCCCTGGCCCAGCTCGACGGCCTCGCGCAGGCCGCGCTGGTCGCCCATCACCGCGGCCAACGGCAGGCCCAACGTCACGGCGACCTCGGCGGGGTCCAGTCCCGAGACGCTTCCCCGCGCGAGCAGGTGTGCGTGAGCCACGGCCGGCGCCGTCGCGGCCATCACGCGGGCTGTCGCTGTGACCGCCGCCAAGGTGAGGCCGGTCACGATCACCAGGTGGTCGCAGCGAACGAGCAGCTGGGAGGCCGGCTCGTCGAGATACCTCGGCAGGTCCACGACCACCAGGTCGCTGCCCCTGCGGGCGGCGCCGAGCGCTTCTGCGGCAACCGTGGGGTCGAGCTCGGGGCGCCCGCCGGCACCCCACCCGAGCACGGCCACGCCGCCCCGGCCGGGAAGCGCGGCCCGCAGCGCCCGCGAGCCGAGCCGCCCGGTGGACTCCATCAGCGAGGACCACGCCGCGCCGCCCTCGTCGACCCCGACGAGTGCTTCCAGCCCGGAGCCGAGCGGGTCGGCGTCGACCAGCGTCACCGCGGGTACGACGTCCGCGGCGGCGAGAGCCAGCGCGCTGGCGAACGTCGACGCCCCGACGCCGCCGCAGCCACCGACCACGCCGACCACCGGGGCACGTCCCAGGGACCCGTCGGCGCAGTCGGCGAACGCCTCCACCATCCACTGCTGCGCCGTGGGCAGCTCGACCACGCTCTCCGCGCCGACCACGAGGGCTGCCCGGAAGCCGGCGTCCGGGACCGGCTGACGCGCGACCACGTGCACCCCGTCGCGCCGCGGCATCACCGCGTCGGCGAGGTCGGTCAGCAGATCCGCACCGACCAGCACCAGCGGCGCGAGGGTCCACAGCGAGCGCGCTTCCGCCGGCTCGTCGAGCACGGCGAGCTCCACGCCGGCCGCGGCGGCGAGGCGGTGCAGCTCCTCGGCCAGGGTCGGGTCGCCGGTGAGCGCGATCGGTCGGGGGATGGTCGGTGACTGAGCCTCGTACATGCTCCGAGCGTGCTCGGCCCTGCCCCCACGCGGGTCACCGTCGCCCGCGCCCTGTGGACGGGCGTGAGCGACGTACCACCTGTGGACGAAAGCTGGTCCGCAGCGGGTCGGACTTCTCGCGACACCCGCCGAGCAGGGGTGCGGCCCTCGATCGGGGGGGATGATCGAGGGCCGCGGGGCCCGTGCTCGGGGGGGATGAGCCGGGCCGGGGCCAGCGGCGGGGGGATGCCGCTGGGGAACGCGTGCTGCTCAACGCCAGTATCGTTGCGACCGTACGGGATGCAACACCGTTGCGCCGTGCAGCACCTCGCATTCTACAGCGTTTCTTTACCTTGCGTCGTGCCGCGACCCGCCGAGACACCGATCCGCTGACCCAGGAGACAGCCCGATGGGCCAGACCCCCACGCCTCCCCCGGCGCACCGCAGGCGCCCCGGGCGGCCCGCCGCGTTCTTCGACCTCGACAAGACGATCATCGCCAAGTCGAGCACGCTGGCGTTCAGCCGTTCCTTCTACGCCGGAGGCCTGATCTCGCGCGGTTCGGTGCTGCGCAGCGCCTACGCGCAGTTCGTGTACCTGGTGGGCGGCGCCGACCACGACCAGATGGAGAAGATGCGGGAGTTCCTCTCCGAGCTGTCGGCCGGCTGGGACGTGCAGACCGTGCGCGACATCGTCGCCGACACGCTGCACCACATCGTCGACCCGCTGGTGTACGACGAGGCGGTCTCGTTGATCGAGGAGCACCAGCTCGCCGGCCGCGACGTCATCATCGTCTCCGCCTCGGGTGCGGAGGTCGTCGAGCCGATCGGGGAGATGCTCGGCGTCGACGGCGTGATCGCGACCCGGATGCACATCGAGGACGGCAAGTACACCGGCGAGATCTCCTTCTACGCCTACGGCGAGAACAAGGCCTCCGCGATCGAGGAGCTCGCCCGCGAGAAGGGCTACGACCTCGAGCGCAGCTACGCCTACAGCGACTCGGTGACCGACGTGCACATGCTCGAGATCGTCGGGCACCCCTACGCGGTCAACCCCGACAAGGAGCTGCGCCGGATCGCGGCCAGCAGCGGCTGGCCGGTGCTGAACTTCAACCGCCCGGTGGCGCTGACCCGGCGGATGCGGCTGCCCTCGAGCCGGCCGACGCTGGCGGCGATCGCGCTGGGCACCGCGATCAGTGCCGGTGCTGCGGTCTACCTCGCCGCTCGTCGCCGGGTCTCCTGAGCGGGGTCTGCGTCCGGCGCGAGAACCTCCCCAGCGTTGTGGACGCATCCCCCGCGTCCTGCCGCGTGTCCAGCGTCCATAACCCCGCGTTACAAGGGGATTGGGGGGCGGGAGCGCACAGGCAGTCACAGCCTGCGACACGCCCGGGCACTAGACAAGGGGCCCAGGTCTCTTGTCCGGTTTCGCCTTCTGGCGTAGAAAGGGACCCAGGAAAACAACTCAAGACCCGCACGTGAGCCAGGTACCCACGCGGCGACCTACCCTTCCTATGGGAGTTGTCTCACGGGTTCACCCGGAGCAACATTTAGCCGGTGCACGCTTGGTAGCCCGCGTCTCACGTGTCAGCGGCGGCACTCACACCGGATGGTCTGAGTGCCGCTCGCATGTGCAGGGTCCTCCCGGTGTCAGCGCCGCGCGACCGGGCTGGCCTCGGCGCCGGCCGAGTAGCCCTCCGCCGCGTAGAGCAGCCACGAGTGCACGCCGGCCGGGCCGCCGTCGCGGTAGCCACGCAGGTTCGACTCGTACTCCCGGCGCAGCCGCAGGTGCCCGGCCTCGGGTACGACGAGCGACTTCACGTCCACCCCGCGCGCCACCAGCACCAGCCGCTCCGCGGCACGGGCGACGATCCCGTTGTGCGACCCGAACGGCGCGACGGTCGCCAGCTCGGCGTGCACCACGGCGGCGACGACGAGCGCCGGCGCCTCGGTCGGGGTGACCAGCAGCCGCCCCAGGTCGGTCAGCCGGGCGGCAGCCGCCGCCTCCCGTGGCCGACCCAGGTCCGCGTCTGCGACGAGGCCCTTGCCGGCCAGGGTGTGCAGCCGCGCGAACGCCTGCAGCGGGGCGGTGCTCAGGGTCGGCACCAGTGCCAGCAGCTCGGTGCTGACCCGCAACGCCGCTTGCGCGGTCTCGTCGCCCTCACCTGCGCGCATCTGCTCCAGGTCGCTGCTCGAGCCCTCCAGTACCGCGCTGGCGTGGGCGCCGAGCAGCAGCGACTCGGTGGTCAGCTCGGGCGGGCTCGTCCGCAGGCCCCGGTCGCGGAGCAGGACGTCGATGCCGTCACGGGCCGCGGCCATCGCCGAGGCGACCCCCTCCAGGGAGGCGAGCCGGGCCAGCGGGTCGGACGCGGGATTCGTCGGGGGCACGACCGGCAAGGCTAGCCGACCCCCGGACACCCGGCCGGGTAGCCTCACCACGATGAACGAGGACCAGGACGCCCACCCCGCCGCGGATGCGGCGCGTGCGTTCGACCGCGTCGCAGACGCCTACGACCGGGCCCGGCCGGCCTACCCCGCCGAGGCGGTGGACTGGCTGCTGGCGGGTGCACGCCGCACCGGCTCGGCGCCCGACGTGCTCGAGCTCGCCGCCGGCACCGGCAAGCTCACCGAGCAGCTGCTCGCTCGCGGCTGCACGGTGACCGCGACCGACCCCTCCCCCACGATGCTCGCCCGGCTGACGCACCGCGCTCCCGGCGCCCGGGCGCTGGTCGGTACGGCGGAGCAGGTGCCCGCGCGAGCTGGCAGCGCCGACGTCGTGGTCGCGGCACAGGCCTTCCACTGGTTCGACGCCGAGCAGGCGCTGGCGGAGGCCGCGCGCGTGCTGCGGCCCGGCGGGCGGCTCGTGCTGCTGTGGAACACGCGCGACGAGCGGATCCCGTGGGTCAAGCGGCTCGGCCGGATCATCGGCACCGTCGAGCAGCCCGACGACCCCACCGAGGCGATCGCGGCCGCCGGGCTGTTCGAGGACGCCGAGCAGGAGACCTTCCGGTTCTGGCAGCCGATGACCGCCGAGTCGCTGCGAGACCTGGTCTGCTCGCGGTCCAACGTCGCCCTGATGCCTGCCGACCAGCGCGAGCGCGTGCTGGCCGAGGTCGACGAGCTCTACGCGGAGTACGGCCGCGGTCACGACGGGATGCTGCTGCCGTACGTCACCACGGCGTGCCGAGCGACGCTGCTGCCCAGCACCGGCCGGCAGCCGGGTCCCGGCGGGCTCGACCACCGGGTCTCGACGAGCTCGACCCCCGAGGGGCGCGACCAGAGCGCAGGGACGGACGGCGCCGGTAACCTCACCGACGGGGAGGTCGTCGTGCCGGAGGGGCTCGACGGCTCGCTGCTGATCGACTTCAAGTAGGACGGCGAGATGGGTTCTCGGTGGGGCTGGCTCCGGCCGGGACACCTCGGCAGCGAGGCCGACCGGGCCACCTTCCGCACCATGCACACCGCCTCCCTGGCGGGCCCTCCGCTGCGCTCGGGGCTGACCGAGGCCTCGGCCACGAAGGCGATCCGGCACCTGCGCGACCTGCTCGGCGCCCCCGCGGTGGCGCTGACCGACACCGAGCGGCTGCTCGCGTGGGAGGGCCGGTTCGCCCACCACGCCAAGCAGGCCGCCGGACTCGCCGCGCCGGTGGTGGCCGACGGGGCCACCGCGGTCGGCGACAAGGGCGAGATCCCCTGCGAGGACCCGACGTGCGCGCTGCGGCACGTGATCGTCAGCCCGCTGATCGTCGAGGAGCGGGTGGTCGGCACGCTGCAGGTCTACGGCCCGAACGCCTCGGCCGGCCTGCTCCGGGCCACCAACGAGGTGGCCCGCTGGGTCTCCGGCCAGCTCGAGCTCGCCGAGCTCGACGCTTCGCGGACCCGGCTGATGGAGGCCGAGGTCCGCGCCCTGCGCGCGCAGATCAGCCCGCACTTCATCTACAACTCGCTCACCGCGATCGCGTCGTTCGTGCGCACCGACCCCGAGCGGGCCCGCGACCTGCTGCTCGACTTCGCCGACTTCACCCGCTACTCGTTCCGGCGGCACGGCGAGTTCACCACGCTGGCCGAGGAGCTCCGCTCGATCGAGCGGTACCTGATCCTCGAGAAGGCCCGGTTCGGCGACCGGCTCCAGGTCACCCTCCGGGTGGCCCCGGAGGTGCTGCCGGTCGTGGTCCCCTTCCTGTGCCTGCAGCCGCTGGTGGAGAACGCGGTGCGGCACGGCCTGGAGAACAAGGACGGGCCCGGGCGGATCACGATCATCGGCGAGGACCACGACACCGAGTGCGTGATCACGATCGAGGACGACGGCGTCGGCGAGGACCCCGACCGGGTACGACGGGCGCTGGCCGGCGACGCGTCGATGGACTCCGTCGGGCTCGGCAACGTCGACGAGCGGCTGCGCTCCACCTTCGGCGACGACTACGGGCTCGTCGTGGAGACCGCCCGCGGAGCGGGCACGAAGGTTATCGTCAGGGTCCCGAAGTTCGCGCCTGGAGTCCGCCCATGAGAAGCCCTATGTCCAGCCCGCCTGTCTCAGGCGGCGGTGGGTTGGTTGGCCAGGACGCGTTGCAGGGCGCGGTGCTGGGCGGGGTCATAGCTGACGCCGTCTTGCCAGCAGTGCCAGATGACGTGCAGCCAGGCGCGGGCGAGGATGCGGACGGCGTGGGCGTGGTCGTGACCGCGGGCTCGGGCGCGGTCGTAGTAATCGGCGGCCCAGGGGTTGGCGTGTCGGGTGTCGGCGGCGAAGTCGACCACGGCGTCGCGCAGCTGTTTGTCGCAGGCCCAGCGGAATCCGACGGCTCGGAGTTTGCCGGACTGGCGGGTCGAGGGTGCGGCGCCGGCCAGGCAGGTCAGCGATTCCGGTGTGGGGAATCGGCCGCGGCAGTCGCCGATCTCGGCGAGCAGCCGGGCGGCTCGGACGCGACCGG